>NZ_JBHYGR010000192.1:0-3507 GCF_042738155.1 Kitasatospora sp. NPDC059088
CCAGCCCGCCGGGGGGCGTAGCGGCCAGCCCCCCGCGCCCGCCCCCACCGGGCCCGGGCCCCGGCTGGCGCCCGCCCACGTGGTATTCGGCGTCACCGCCCGGGGGGCCGGGACCGGCCACCACCACCGGCTCGACCGGCTCCAGGCGATCGCCCTGGCCTCGCACGTGCGCACCCGCTCCGTCCGGCTGGACGGCACCTGGTGGCGGGACGACCTCGGCGCGATGGTCGGCTACCGCAAGGCCGGAGCGCCCGTCGCCCTGCTGCCGCTCGGCACCGGCTACGTGCTCGCCGAGGGCGGCGCCGTCACCCCGCTGACCCCGAAGCTCGCCGCCGAACTGCAGAACAAGGCCACCGTGCTGTACCGGCCGCTGCCCTCCGCCGTCCGGTCCGTCTCCGCCCTGCTCCGCTTCGGCCTGCGCAACAACCGCCAGGACCTGTGGATGTTCACCGGGATGGCCGCCCTGGTCGCGCTGATCGGGCTGCTCGTCCCGATCATGACCGGCGAGGTGCTGGGCACCTTCGTCGCCCATGCCCAGCGCAACCTGATCAGCGAGGGCGCGCTGGTCGTGATCGGCTCCGCGATGGCCGTCGCCGCCCTCTCCATCGTGCAGAACATCGCCGTGCTGCGGATCGAGAGCCGCTCCACGGCCGCGATGCAGGTCGGCGTCTGGACCAGGCTGCTCTCGCTGCCCGCGCCGTTCTTCGCCAACTACTCCACCGGCGAACTCGGCACCACCGTGCTCGGCGTCAGCGCCGCCCAGGAGACCCTCTCCGGGATGATGACCACGGCGACCCTCGGGCTGCTGACCGGCCTCGCCAACCTCGTCCTGGTCTACTTCTACGACCTGCGCCTGGCCGGCCTGGCCACCCTGCTGGTGCTGGTCGGCGTGGGCGTCGGCCTGGCCGCCGGCCGGCTGGAGGTCCGCTGGCAGCGCCGGCTGTACTCCCACGAGCAGGCCACCTCCGCCCGGGTCTTCCAACTCCTGACCGCTGTACCCAAGTTGCGGGTCACCGCCGCCGAGGACCGGGTGTTCGGGGTGTGGGCCGCCGAACTCGGCAAGGGCCGCGGCCTGGCCGCCTCCTCCCGCCGGGTGCAGAACGCCGTCACCACCTTCAACGCGGGCTTCCCGCTGGTCTGTTCGGTGGTGGTCTTCGGCGTGATCGCCGGGCCGCTGGACGGCGACGTCCCGGTGCCGGTCTTCCTGTCCTTCTTCACCGCCTTCAACCTGCTGATCGCCTCCAGCCTCCAGTTCACCTCCGCGGCCGTCACCGCCATGGGCGTGGTGCCGATGCTGGAGCGGCTGCGGCCGATCCTGGAGGAGAAGCCCGAGGTCGACGACAGCAAGGCCGACCCGGGCGACCTCTCCGGGCGCCTCGGCCTCAGCCACGTGACCTTCCGCTACGGGGAGGACGGCCCGGCCGCCCTCCAGGACGTCACCCTCGCCATCGAGCCCGGCGAGTTCGTCGCCGTGGTCGGGCCGTCCGGCAGCGGCAAGTCCACCGTGCTGCGGCTGCTGCTCGGCTTCGAGCGCCCCGAGAGCGGCACCGTGCTCTACGACGGCCAGGACCTCGGCGAGCTGGAGGTCTCCGCGGTCCGGCGCCAGTGCGGGGTGGTCCTGCAGAACGGCGCCCTGCTCGCCGGGGACATCAAGGCCAACATCGTCGGCTCCACCAACCACACCCTGGACGACGCCTGGGCCGCCGCCGAGATGGCCGGCATCGACAAGGACATCGCCGCCATGCCGATGGGCATGAACACCGTCCTGTCCGAGGGCACCAGCACGCTCAGCGGCGGCCAGCGGCAGCGCCTGATGATCGCCCGGGCCCTCGTCTCCCGGCCCCGCATCGTCTTCTTCGACGAGGCCACCAGCGCCCTGGACAACCCGACCCAGCGGCTCGTCACCGAGTCCACCCGAAGACTCAACGCCACCCGGGTGGTGATCGCCCACCGACTGTCCACGGTCGCCGAGGCCGACCGGATCATCGTGATGGACCAGGGCCGGGTGGTGCAGCAGGGCCGGTACGAGGAGTTGTTGGCCGACCGGGACGGGCTGTTCGCCCGGCTGGCGAGCCGACAGATGTAGCAGTTGGACGGAGAAGAGAGAACGATGGAATACACCCTGCTCATTCACGGCGACGAGCGGGTCTGGAACGGACTGAGCGAGGCCGAGCAGGCCGAACTCGACGCCGCCCACGCGCGGTTCGGCCGCGCCCTGCACGACGCGGGGGTGACGGTGCGGTACGGCGGCGGCCTGCGCCGCAGTTGCAGCGCCCGCCTCGTCGTGCCCGGCGGCAACCCCGGCGGCCCGCAGACCCCGGTCTCGGACGGCCCCTACCGCGAGGGCCACGAGCACCTCGGCGGGCTCTGGGTGATCGACGTGGCCGACGAGGCCGAGGCGGTCGCCTGGGCCCGCTGGATGCCGGCCGCCCCCGGCGACCTGGTCGAGGTCCGCCCGGTCCGGGTGACCTGATCCCCTTCCGCCCCGGTCCGTACCGCGCCCCGTCGAGCAACTGCCGCCGGGGCGCGGCCCGTTGGGTCCGTGGACGGATCGTCAAGAAGTGCACCCGACAGTGCAATGGCTTGGCCAACCTTCCCCCTGATCCTCTTGCCCCGGTCATGACAGTCAGCTCAAGCTGTACTGCCACCCGCCAACGGCCGCCCCCACGGCCCTCGTTGGCGTGTGCGCTCCTGTTCGTCCCCTCACGAAGGAGCCACCATGCGCAGATTCCTGGTCCGCGTCGTCACCCTCGCGGCCGCCGCCACCTCGCTGGCCGCCCCCGCCGCCCCCAGCACCGCGGCAGCCGTCCAGGGGCTCGCCTTCCGCCCCCTCTCGTACAACACCAACGGCTACAACTGGGGCGGTTACGCCGCCCAGGGCAGCGGTTTCAGCTCGGTCGCGGCCTCCTGGACCGAGCCCGACGCGACCTGCAACTCCAGCAACGACCTCTACGCCCCGTGGGTCGGCATCGACGGGTACGGCTCCTCCAGCGTGGAGCAGACCGGCGTCGCGACCGACTGCTCCAGCGGCAGCCCGGTCGACCAGGCCTGGTACGAGATGTACCCGGCCGCCCCGGTCTACCTGAGCCTCAGCTCGTACCCGGTGTCGGCCGGCGACCACATCAGCGCCTCGGTGACCTACGCCGGCAGCAGCCGGTACACCCTCAAGCTGACCGACTCCTCCAAGGGCTGGACCTACACCACCACCAAGTCCACCAGCGCCCAGCGGACCAGCGCCGAGGTCATCATCGAGTCGCCGACCGGCGCCTACCCCGACTTCGGGACCCTGAACTTCACCTCGGCCACCGTCAACGGCAAGTCCCTCGGCTCCGCCGGCCCGGTCGCCCTCGACCCCAGCTCCAACGCCGGCTACGAGGCCACCACCGGCGGCCTCGGCTCCGGCGGCACCAGCTTCAGCGAGACCTTCCTCCAGGAGTAGCGCCCCCCGGTACCGGAGCGGGGGGGCGGGGGGGGGGGGGGAGCCCCCCCCCCGCCGGGAGAGAAAAG
>NZ_JBHYGR010000192.1:3517-14349 GCF_042738155.1 Kitasatospora sp. NPDC059088
ACGCCCCCCCCCCCGGGGCGCCGCGCCGCCGCGCCCCCCCCCCCCCCGCCCCCCCCCCCCCCGCGCCCCCCGGGCCGGGCCGGGGGGGGGTGGGGGGGGGGGCCCCCCCCCCCCCTCCTCGGGCTTTCAGGCAGTGGCGACGGACCGCGGGGCGAGCTGCGCCACCACCGCGGCGGCGAGCGCCAGGCACCCGCCGACCACCATCACCGCGGACGGCGACCAGGCGTCGACGACCGCGCCGCCGGCCAGGGCGCCGAGCGAGATCGTGGCCTGGAAGGAGGACGTGAACACCACCGTGGCCGCCTCCGGCGCCTGCGGGGCCGCGCGGACGAACCAGCTCTGGACGCAGACCGGGACGGCGCCGTAGGCGAGGCCCCACACGACGAGCAGCGGCACCGCCCCCGTCAAGGACCTCCCGAAGGCCGGGAGCAGCAGGACGGCGGCCGCGAGCAGGCCGGTCGCGAGGGTGAGGGCGGCCCGGCTCCGGCCCGCCCGCAATCCGCCGGCGAAGTTGCCCGCCACACCGGCGACCCCGTAGACCAGCAGGAGCGCGGAGACGCCCCCGGCCCGGCGTGCGTCACGTCCGCCAGGAAGGGCGTGACATAGGTGTACGTCCCGAAGTGGGCGGTCACCAGGAGGAGGGTGACGGCGAGACCGGCGAGGACGGGCCCGGTGCGGAGCAGCCCGCACAGCACGGCGGGGCGGGTGGGGGTCTGCGGCGGCAGCGGGGGCAGGGTCACGGCGAGGGCGGCGGCCACGGCGAGGCTCAGCAGCGCCATGGCCGCGAACGCGGTCCGCCACCCGGCCAGGTGGCCGAGGAGGACCCCGGCGGGTACGCCGAGGACCGACCCCAGGGGGACCGCCGAGAAGATGACGGAGTTGGCCCGCCCCTGCCGCCGCGCGCCGACCAGGCGCGGGGCGAGCCCGGCGCCGAGCGACCAGAACGCGCCGATGACGACCCCGAGCACGACCCGGGCGGTGAGCACCGCCCAGTAGCCGGGGGCGAGCGCGGTGAGGAGGCCGGCGAGGGCGAGGGCGAGCATGAGGCCGCAGAGCACCGCGCGCCGGTCGGCCCGCCGGACGGCGACCGTGACGGCCGGGGCGGCGACGGCCGCGACGGCGCCCGGCAGGGTCATCATCAGCCCGGCGGTGCCGTCCGAGATCCGGAAGGTGGCGCCGATCGGGGTGAGCAGGCCGACCGGCAGGATCTCGGTGGTGACGATGGCGAAGATCCCCGTCGTGACGGCGACGACGGCCGGCCAACCCCGTTCGGGCGCAGGGGCGGTGGCGGGCGGGGTGGGGTGGAGGGTGGTGGACACGCGACCAGTCCAGCAGCGGACCGGTCGCGGGGCTGGCGTGAATGCGACCTGGACGGTCGGGGGTTCGGGCGGGCCCGGGGTTCGGGCGAGGACGGTTCGGGCGAGGACGGTTCAGGCGAGGTGGGCGGCGAGCAACTCGGCGCAGGCGTCGGGGCGTTCGAGCAGCGGGAGGTGGCCGGTCTCGGCCAGGGTCGCCAGCCGGCAGTCCGGGACGGTGTCGCGCAGCAGTCGGGCGTTGCGGGTGAAGGCGGGCATGTCCTCGTCGCCGAGGACGACCAGGGTGCGGGCGGTGATCCGGCGCAGGTCGTCCACCGTGTGCCGGTGGGCGGTGAGGGCGTCCATGGCGCGGTTGCCGAGTTCGGCCCAGCTGTGCCGGGCGACCACCTCCCGCAGGGCCGCGCGGAGTTCGGGGTGGCGCCGGGTGCCGGTGAAGATGTCCGGCGGGGACTGCATCCAGAGGTCGGCGAGCTGGTCGCCGGGGCCGACCATGCGGTGGAGCATCGACAGCTGCTGGTAGCGGACCCGGGCGGAGTCCTCGTTGGGGGTGCCGGCCAGGGTGGGGGCGGCGAGGACCAGGCGGTCGAGCGACCCGGGCTCCTGGAAGGCGAGTTGGAGGGCCGAGACGGAGCCGAAGGAGAGGCCGACCAGTCGGCGGGCGCCGGTGTCCGCCGCCACCTCGGCCAGTTGCCCGGCCAGGGCCGGGAGCGTCAGCCCCGGCAGGAGCGGGGCGGAGCCGCCGTGGCCGGGCAGGTCGACGCCGATGTGGGTGAAGCCGGGGAGGCGGTCCCACAGCGGCTGCCAGGTGGTGGAGTCCATGGTGTAGCCGTGGATCCACAGCACGGCCGGGCCGTCGCCCTGGCGGTGGAGGTGCAGGTCAGTCGTCAAGTCGGGCTCCGAAGTCGGCGCAGAAGCGGCGGAAGGCGAGCACCGGCTCGTCGCGGGCGTCGTAGCGCGGGGTCATGGTGTGGTCCAGGTGCTCCCAGACCACCTTGTCCTCGGCGAGCGCCTTCTCACTGCCGCCGAGCAGGGCCGGCAGCGCCGCCCGCTGGTCCTCGCGCACGCCGATGGCGACCCGGGCGACGCAGCCGCCGTCCCCGGTCGGGACGGAGCCGGTGACGATGACCTGCCGGGTCTCGGGCGGGCCGAACTCGGTGACCACCACGTGGGGGCTGAACGCCTGGGCGTGGAAGCGCGGCTTGAAGTCCCAGCGGACCCGGCCGGTGCGCACCGCCTCCCAGCGGATCTCCTCCAGCGTGCGGGCGTCCTGCCAGGGCGAGGTCTGCATCAGGAACTCGCCCTCGATGACGAGCTCGCCGTGCTCGCCCGCCCGGGTGGCCATCCCCCGGTTGCCGGGGACGCCGTGCACGGCCTTGAAGTGGTCCGGGTCGAAGGCGTTCTCGACGACGTACTCGGGCGGCACCGCGACCGGCAGGGCGACGGCCGCGACCAGCGGGTACTCGTCCTGCCAGCCCCGGACCGCCCGCTCGAAGCCGCGGTCGCCGTCCGGGTGGTCGGAGAGCCGGACGAACACGGCGTCGCCCCACTCCAGCACCCGGTGCTCGGCGACGGACCAGTGCTTGGACGGGTCGCCGAGGCCGATCCGCTTGCCGTGGAAGGGGCAGACCACGCAGTCGCCCTCGCGCCGCCCGCCGTAGCCCAGGTGGGCGCCGCGGTGCGGGCAGTTGGCGTCCAGGACGCGGACCCGCCCGCCCTCGCGGACGGCGATCAGGCGGCGCGCTCCGATCGCCAACGGGGTGATGTCGTCGGCCAGTTCGGATCGGAAGGCCAGCAGGTACCAGCCGTGGTGCACGGTCATCGGGCTCACGTTCATCGAATGGCGTTCATCGGGTGGCGTTCATCGGGTGGCGTTCATCGGAGTTCGTTCATCGGACGGCGCCCGTCGGAGTGCCTTGAGGACTTGTTCCGCGGCCCGCTCGCCGCTCGCCAGGGCGCCCTGCACCCAGGGCAGCTGCTCACCCGCGACGGTCGCCTCACCGGCGAGGAAGAGGGTGTCGTCGACCGGTTCGGCCCAGCGCCGGGCGGCGTCCTCCAGCCCGGCCCGGGGGGCGGTGAACGCCCCTCCCGCGTACGGGTCCTGGCCCCAGTCGGCGACCGCGGTGTCCAGGACGGCGGCGCCGGACGTCCAGGGCAGGGCGGTGGCGAGCAGGGCGGCCAGGGCCGTGCGGTCGGCGACGGCCGCGCGCAGCGACGCGGCGGCCCCCGCCTTGGCGACCACCAGCACCTCGGGGCGCCCGGCGGCGCAGCGGGTGAAGCCGGTGCGGCCGTCCACATCGAAGACGATCACGGTGTCGGGCGCGGGCCGGTCCAGGGTGACCACGGCGCAGCAGCCGTCCCCGGCGGGCAGCCCGGCGGCGGCGGCGAGCTTGGCCGCGGGCAGCCCGGCGATGCCGCCGAGGGCGGCCGGGGGGACGGTGAGGACGACGGCGCGGGCGACCGCGCCCCCGGCGTCCGTCCGTACCGTGGCCCGGCCCGGCTCGTACGACAACTCCCGCACCACCGAGCCGAGTCGGACGTCCAGGCCGTCGGCGAGCCGTTCGGTCAGCCGGGCGAAGCCGCCGTCGACGGCGTACTCGCCCTCGCCGGCGGTGTCCCCGCGGTGCGCGGCGGCGACCCCGGCGGCGCTGAGCCGCTCCGGGTCGGTGGCCCAGTTCTGCCGGAACCACTCGGTGGCGGCCGCGGCCTCGGCGCCGGTGCTGCCGCACGCGCGCAGCCAGCTGCCGACGGACAGGCCGGTGACGCCGGGGGTGCGCCGCAGCGCGGCCTCCAGCAGCCAGGGTGCGCGGCGGCCGGCGCTCAGCGCGCCCATCGACCGCTCGGCGCCGTCCTCGACGATCCGGGCGGTGACCCGGCGCGGGACGGCGCCGGTGCTCCCCGGTCCGAGCAGCTCGTGCACCGGGTTCCGGTCCCCGTGCACGACCTGGGCGCCGAGTTCCAGCGGCGGGCCGCCGTCGGCGGGCCGGAAGGTGTGGATCCGCCCGCCGAGCCGTTCCCGGGCCTCGTGCACCACGACCCGCAGACCCGCCCGGGACAGCAGTCGGGCGCAGGTGAGGCCGGACGCCCCGGCGCCGACCACGATGACGTCGTAGCTGGTCACAGCGCTGCTCCGAGCTCGATCGGGAGGGCCCGCAGTCGGCGGGGGACGAGGCTCTGGTCCCAGTCCGGGGCGCCGTCCGGGCCACGCAGGGCCGGGAAGCGGCGGACCAGCCGGGGCAGCAGCAGGGCGGCGGTCTGCCGGACCAGCGGGGCGGCCAGGCAGAAGTGCGGGCCGCCGCCGAAGCCGAGGTGGGGGTTGGGACTGCGGTCGAGGCGGAGCTCGTCCGGGTCGGCGAAGACCTCCGGGTCGCGGTTGGCGGCGGTGAGCACCGCGAGGACCCGGGCGCCGGGCGGCAGCACGCCGCCGGCCAGTTCGACCCGGTCGGTGGTGACCCGGGCGGTGAACGGGATCGGGGCCTCCAGCCGGAGCAGTTCGTCCACCGCGAGGCGGGCGAGGTCCTCGTCGGCGGCGGCGAGCCGGGCGACGGCCGGGCGGTCGGGCAGCAGCAGGTGCAGCGCGTTGCCGATGAACTCGGCGAGCGGCTGCCAGCCGCCGATCACGGCGAGGTTGAGGACGCCGAGCATCTCGGCGCGGCTGAGCCGGTCGTCGGCGGCCAGGGCGGCCAGCGGGACGTCCCGGTCCCGGACCCGGCCGGTGTGCCCGTCCAGGTAGTGGGTGAGCGCGGTGGCGGCGCCGCGGCCGAGGGCGGCGCGGGCCGGGGGCACCATCGGGTCGAGGTTGACGGAGGCGGCCCGGGCGAGCGCCTCGAAGCGCCGCAGCTCCGCCGCGGGCAGGCCGAACAGCCGCGCGTACACGGCGGTGGCGAGCGGCCGGCCGAGGTCGGCGACGGCGTCCACCCGCCCGCCGGCCGGCAGCCGGTCGAGCAGCGCGTCCACGTCCTCGGCGAGCCCGTCGGCGAGGGAGCGGACGGCCGCCGGCCCCAGGAGCAGCGCCCCCGGGGCCCGGAGCCGCTGGTGGTCCGGCGGGTCGGTGGTGAGCATGGACGGCGGCAGGGCGTCGTCGCGGGCGCGTTCCCGCTGGCCCTGGGCGGCGGAGAAGCGCGGGTCGCGCAGCACCGTCGCGCAGTCGGCGTGCGCGGTGACCAGCCAGAGCCGGGACGCCGGGTCGTGGTGGACCGGGTCGTTGGCCCGGAGCCACCGGTACGCCGGGTGCGGGTTCGCCCGCCCGGCGGGGGCGAACGGGTGGATCAGGTGGTCCGGCAGGCGCACCGGTGCCGTCGTCATGTTCCAGCTCCGAGGGGTCTCAGCGGACCTTGGGTCCGCGCCAGCGGAAGGAGAAGGCGGTCAGCACCAGGCCGGCCAGCGACCAGGCGACCAGGACCATCGCGATGTGGCCCAGTTCCCAGTTCCCGGCGGGCTCCACGGCGGTGAAGGAGTCCGGCAGGAAGACCGAGCGGAAGCCCTGGGCCATCCACTTGACCGGGAAGAACGCCGCCACCGTCTGCATCCAGGCGGGGAGTTGGCCGAACGGGAAGAAGACGCCGGAGATGAACTGCAGCACCATGAAGACCGGGGTGACGATCGCCGCCGCGGACCGGCTGTTGGGGATCAGCGCCGAGTAGGCGGCGCCGGCCATCGCACAGGCGACCGTGCCGAGCGCGAGGTCCCAGCCGAGGGTGAACCAGCGTTCCGGGGTGCTGGGCAGCGGCAGCCCGAACAGGGCCAGCGCGATGCCGATCAGCAGCACGGCCTCCAGCGCGGTGGTGACGATGACCCGCACCAGCTTGCCGACGAAGTACGCCGACTTGGGCATCGGGGTCATCGCGAGCCGGCGGACGGTTCCGGTGTCGCGCTCGATCGCGATGTTGATCGCGAGGCCGGAGAAGGAGGTGCTCATCACGCCGGCGGCGATGATGCCGGCCATGAACACCTGCTTGAGGTCGGTGTCGGTGCCGGCCACCTTCCCGGAGAAGATCGAGCCGAAGACGAACAGCAGGATCACCGGGAACATCAGGGTGAAGACCAGCGACTGCTTGTTCCGGAAGAACGCCCGCAGTTCGACCTTGGAACGGGCCGCGGAGGCCCGCCAGACGCCGGGCATCCGTCCGGCGCGCCGGGCTCCGTCGCGGGCCGGCGCGGCGACGGGGGTCTGGGTGAGGGTCATCGGGTCCCCGTCTCGGAGATCAGCTGGCTGTTGTCCGCGCCGCGGTCGGTGCCGTCGGCGTGCTCCCTGATCAGGTCCAGGTACACGTCCTCCAGGGTCGGCCGGTGCACCCGCAGTTCGGGCAGCTCGCCCACCCCTGCCCGGTGCGCCCACGGGACCAGGGCCGCGAGCAGCGCGGTCGGGGCGTGGGTGCCGATCCTGAGCACGCCGTCCGCGCCCACCGGGGCCGGGTCGGCCCCGGGTGGCAACGACGGCAGCGTGCGGCCGGCCAGCTCCGGCGGAATCCGGAAGGAGACCGTGGTCGGAGTCTGCGTTCGGCCGCCGAACTCGGCCAGCGGCCCGCACTGGACCACCCGGCCGGCGACGATCACCGCGGCGCGCTCGCACAGCGCCTCGGCCTCGTCGAGGTAGTGCGTGGTGAGCACGGTGGTGCGACCGCGCTCGGAGAAGTAGCGGACCAGGTCCCAGGCCTCCCGGCGAGCCACCGGGTCCAACCCGGTGGTGGGTTCGTCGAGGAAGATCAGGTCCGGGTCGCCGACGATGCCCACCGCGACGTCGAGCCGACGGGCCTGTCCCCCGGAGAGGTCGGTGCTCTGCTTCTTCTCGTGCTTGCCCAGTCCGACCATGTCGATGACCTGGCCGACCGGGAGCGGGTTCGGGTAGAACGCCGCGAAGTGCTCGACCACCTCACGGACCGTCAGGTCCGAGTAGGCACCGGTGGTCTGCGGGACCACTCCGATCCTGGCGCGCCAGTCGCGCCGGTCCTCGGCCGGGTCGCAGCCGAGGACCCGCACGTCACCGCCGGTTCGCTGGCGGACGCCCTCCAGGATTTCGACGGTCGTCGTCTTGCCCGCGCCGTTCGGCCCGAGCAGGGCGAAGACCTCACCCTGGTGGATGTCCAGATCCAGACCCTGGACCGCGTGCCAGTCGCCGTAGCTCTTGCGAAGGCCGCGGACTGAGACGGGGTGTTCCCCGACGGCAGTCGCCACTGTGGATCGCTCCTTGGTGGGGTGATCAGGTCGGCCTGGTCATCAGGTCGACCGGCCGGGCACCTTGCCCGGCTTGCGGGTTTCCCGGCTGGATCAGGTGCAGCAGCAGCACGGGCAGCAGCAGGAGTTGCCGCCGGCCGCGATGTCCGACAGGTCGCCCTCGCTGAGCTCGGCGGTGTCGATCTGCGGGGTCTCCGGGATGTGGAACTCGTAACGGCCGGTCGCCAGACCGATCTCGTACAGCTCGACCTGCACCTCGAGGTTGCCCTCCTGCTCGCCCTCGGCGGCAGTCTGGACGATGACGATCTCGGCGTCGGCCGGGAGCTCCAGGCCGGCCTCGGCGAGGGCGGCGCGGGCGTCGGTCCGCAGGCGGGCCGCGTACTCCTCGCTCGACCAGGCGCTGATCAGGGCGCGGGTGTAGCCGTTGACGAACTCGGCCCGCTTCCTCTGGTCCAAAGCCATGAGAATTTCCTTTTCTCTGGATTCCGGTTGGTCGTCGGCAGGCCTCGGCACTTCCGTGCTTCCCGGCGCTGCCGACGAATGAAGAATGACACGGCCGCAATGGGCCGCCAAGACCTCACTTCCGGTGCCCGGACTAAGTATTGAGCACGTGCGGCGGGTGCGGTAGATTTCAGGCGTCCCGCGCCCTTGAATACGCATCAGAATACGTATCGACATACGCATCCGAATGCGTACGGGGAATTCAGCGGGAAATACGTACGTATGTGTTCGCCGGGCGCGTACGCATTCCGGAAGTCCCGGGTGAGCACCGAGAGGAAACACGGGGGTGGTCCGCACCGTGCCTACGCACACCGTCCCGCCAGGCCCTGCCGACGACATCGACATGGCGCTGATGAGGGAGTCGCCGCTCGACTTCATCACCGGCCTGGCCCGCACCTACGGCGACGTCACCCGGCACCGCGCCGACGGCGACACCGTCTACCTGCTCAACCGGCCCGAGTACGCCCGACACGTCCTCAAGGACAACGGCGCCAACTACACCAAGGAGGGCACCCCGGACGACGCCATGCTGCGCCCGCTGCTCGGCAACGGGCTGCTGACCAGCAACGGCGCCGACTGGGCCCGCCAACGGCACCTCACCGCGCCCGCGTTCCGCCCCAGCGCCGTCCGCACCTTCGACGGCATCGTCACCGACGCCACCGCGCAGATGCTGGAGCGCTGGCGGCCCGCCGTCGAGGCCGGCACCCCGCTGGAGGTGGACCAGCACCTCACCGCGCTCACCCTCGGCATCCTCACCCACGCCATCCTGGGCGCCGACATCGACGGCATCGGCGAGGGCTTCGCCCGCGCGGTGGACGCCGTCAACCGCTGCATCGGCCACTACGTACCGACCCCGGACCCGGACCCGGCCGACACCGCCCGCCGGTACGCCGACTTCGGCCGCGCCCGGGTGTTCCTCAACACCGTCACCCGCACCCTGATCGCCGCCCGCCGCGCGGGCGGGGGCAGCGCGGGGGCGAGCGGCGACCTGCTGGACACCCTGATGTCCAGCCACCACCTGGTCTCCGACGAGGACCTCCGCGACCAGGTGCTGACCATCGTGATGGCCGGCCACGAGACCACCGCCAAGTCCCTGACCTGGACCCTCCACCTGCTCGACCGCCACCCCGAGGAGCTGGCCAAGGTCCAGGAGGAGGTCGACCGCGTCCTCGGCGGCCGCCCGCCGACCGCCGCCGACCTGGCCGCGCTCCCGGCCTGCCGGCGGGCGATCCAGGAGGCCATGCGGCTCTACCCGCCGGTCTGGCTGATCTCCCGCCGGGCCGTCGGGTCCGACGTCATCGGCGGGTACCACGTCGAGCCCGGCACCCTGGTGTGCGTCAGCCAGTGGGTGCTGCACCGCCACCCCGAATACTGGGACCGGCCGGACGCGTACCTCCCGGACCGCTTCGACGGCGCCGACCTGCCCAGCCACCTCTACCTGCCGTTCGGCGGCGGCGACCGGATCTGCGTCGGCCAGCACTTCGCGATGCTGGAGGCCGTCCTGGTGCTCGCCTCCCTGCTCCAGTCCGTCCGGCTGGAGCTGGTCGAGGGCTTCCCGGTCGAACCCGAGGCCCTGGTCACCCTCCGCCCCAAGCACGGCATGACGATGATCGCGAGGCCCCGATGAGCACCTCCGTACGACCGGTCGGCGGTTCCTACGACCCCGCCCGCACCACCGGCGGCGGCCTCGCCGCCGAACTCGACCGGCTGGAGGCGCAGGCCGCGCTCTCCTTCCCCGAGGAACTGCGCATCCTGCGCGAACTCGGCCTCCCCTCGGGCCGCACGGTGCTCGAACTCGGCGCCGGGCCGGGCGCGGTGACCCGCCGGCTGCGCGCCGCGCTGCCCGCCGGCACCGAACTGATCGCCGCCGACATCGACGGCGAACTGCTCGCCCACGCGGCCGGCCCCGGGGTGACCCTGCTGGTCGCCGACGGCGCCGACCTGCCGCTGCCGGACGCGAGCGTGGACTTCGTGCTGCTGCGCTACGTCCTCCAGCACGTGCCCGACCCGGTCGCGGTGCTCGCCGAGGTCCGCCGGGTGCTGCGCCCCGGCGGCACCGTCGCCGTCACCGAGGTCGACTCCGCGCTGTGGGGCGCCGCCGAGCCCTCGTACCCCGAACTCGCGGGCGTGCACGCCAAGATGGCCGCCGCCCAGCGGGCCGACGGCGGCGACCGCTCGATCGGGCGCCGGCTCCCCCGGCTGCTGCGCGCGGCCGGCTTCGAACAGCCGGTGCTGCGCCCCTTCGCCACCACCAACGACGACCACCCGACCGACGCCTTCGCCCCGCAGCTCGGCCCGCGGCGCCTGGAGCCGCTGGTCGCCCGGGGCGTCCTCTCACTGGCCGAACTCGCCCTCGCGGCGGACCGCTGGAACCGCTTCCGGTCGGACCCCGACGCCTGGGTGATGCTGCTCGGCCTCACCGCCGCCGCGACCGCACCCGCGGGCCGCGGACCGCAGGAAACCGCCTGACCGCAGGAAACCGCCCGACCGCACCACACCCCTCCCGGAAACCGGAAAGGACCACCTCCATGCACCCCAAGGTGAAGATCTTCATCACCATCTTCTGCTACATCAGCGCCGTCGCCGGCCTGGTCACCGCCGTGATGGACGCCAGCCACAAGCCCGCCGACACCACCTCCGCGGTGGTCGCCGGCGTGCTCGGGGTCGCCTTCCTGCTGGGCGGCCTGGCGCTGACCCGGAAGCCGCGCTACTGACGATGGCACCCGGTGGCTTAGCAGCGGGAAAGGGTCGGGGGGGGGGGGGGGCGCGTACACCACACCCCCCCCCCACACCCCCCCCCCCCAAGACGGCGGCGCGCCGGGCGCGTTAAAACCAACACCGCCC
>NZ_JBHYGR010000193.1:0-14073 GCF_042738155.1 Kitasatospora sp. NPDC059088
CCGCTACGACAAGCGGGCCTACGTCTTCCATGGCACGGTCACCGTCGCAGCGATCCGCCTCTGGCTCCGACCATGATCCGCCGGACAGAACCTAGAACGCGGTGCCCGCGAGGCCCTCGCCTTCCCAGGCGGGGGCCTTCGCGCGTTTCAGTCGTCGTCCTCGGGCGGTCGCATCCTGAGGGTGGCGATGGCGCCGAGGGCGACGGTGGTGATGGCGAGGGCGAGGAGAGCGAGGAGGATCGCGCCGACGAAGAATCTCACCGGTGCCAGGCCTCGTCGCGCTCCAGGTCGCGGAGGAGGTGGAGGAGGTTGAGGAGGGTGCTGACGGGCGCGTTGCCGAAGTCGATGAGGATGCGGCCGTCGAGGGTGGTCTCGCCGGGGGCGGCGGAGCCCCAGAGGAGGCCGTGGGGGAGGCCACGTCGGTGCAACTCGCCGAGGAGGGTGGTGATCTGGGGCTCGGTGTAGTCGCGCATGCGGGGGTCGTCGGGGGCGACGGGGTCGCGGGTCACGAGGCCGCGTCCAGCTCGTACCAGGTGGTCTTGCCGTGCTTCTGGGGGTCGACGCCCCAGCGGTGGGTGAGGCCCTCGACCAGCTGGAGGCCGCGACCGGTCTCGGCGAGGTGGGTGGGGGTACGGGGCTGCGGAAGGGCGTCGCTCTCGTCGGCGACGGAGACGTGGAGGGTGGGGCCGAGGAGGGAGAACCAGACGACGGGCGCGGGGGTGCCACCGTGCCGCCAGGCGTTGACGATGAGCTCGGTGAGGGCGAGTTCGGCGTCGTGGATGGTGTCCGGGTTCCAGCCGCTGTGGGCCAGGGCGTCCCGCAGGGCCTGCCGGGCGAGCGCGAGGACGAGGGAGGGAGAGGGGGTGTTACGGGTGCACACGGGAACCTCCGGGAGGCTGTGGTGTGGGAGAGGGGTGACGGCGGATACGTCGCCGTGAGCCAGGCCGGGGCGGCGGCTGCTCTGCGGCGCGCGGAGGGCAGCAGGCGCCTACTGCCCTTGATGCAGGCATTACTGACGATCCGTCGGATCGAGCTGAGAATGACGATAGCCCAGGACCAGGTCAAGTTTTACCCCAATCCCAGATCTTCCCCCTATCGTGTTACCGGCCACCTCGGATGGACCGACTGGCAAGGCGCGCGGCAGACTGGGATGACCCCACCCCCGGAAGGAAGCCATGGCTGCACGCCCGAACCCGACGCTCCGTCAGCGACGGCTCGGCGCAGAGCTGCGACGGATGCGCGAGCAGGCCGGCTTCGGCGGCAGCGAGCTCGGCCGCCTCGTCGGCATGAGTCCCGCGCAGGTGACGCAGATGGAGGCTGGCAAGATCGGCATCAGCATGGAACGCCTGCGCACGATCGCCGCAACATGCATGTGCGTCAACGAGCCCTTGATCGAAGCTCTCTCCAGCATCATCACGGAGCGCGAGAAGCCAGGTTGGTGGGAGGAGTATCGCGGAACCCTCTCCGCAGACTTCGTTGATGTCGCGGAGTTCGAGGGCCAGGCGCGAAGGCTCACCGCCTACACGATGGCTTTCGTTCCGGGTCAACTCCAGACCGGCCCGTACGCCGCTGCCGTATTCGCGCAAACCTTCCCGCCGCTGCCGCGTCATGAGATCGACCTCAGGACAGCGTTCCGAATGCAGCGGCAGCGCCTCATCCGGTCCGGCGCGACACCCTATTCCGCGTTCATCCACGAAGCCGCGCTACGCATGCGGTTCAGTGGACCGGCAGTTCTCTCCGAGCAACTCGGCGCCCTCATCGAAGACTCCAGGCAACCGACCATCTCGGTTCGCGTCGTTCCGTTCGAGATCGGTGCAATGCCAAGCTCCAGCGAGAACTTCACATACGCGGAGGGGCCGGTTCCCGAACTTGATGGAGCCCAGGTGGATACCGGTCTCGGTATCCACATCCTTGACGCTCCAGCTCACATGGCAAGGTTCCGATCCCTGCTCGCGCGATTCGACTCCGCCGCGCTCTCTGAGGAGGAGTCCCGAGACTTCATCGGAACCATCAAGAAGGAAATGGAAAGCAAGCGTGAATAGCTCCGTGTGGCAGAAGTCCAGCTACTCCGGCTCGAACGATGAGTGCGTCGAGGTGCGCTTCATAGACGGGCTGGTCGAACTCCGCGAGTCCGATGAAGGCGACGTCATCATCCGCACCACCCGCCTCAACCTCGCTGTCTTCCTCCAGGGCGTCAAAGCAGGCGAGTTCGACTAGCAAGGAGCCCCCGCGCCCGCCACCCCGGGGGCGCGGGGGCCGTCCAAGTCCCCTAGACCTCGCGAACTCCCGCGCGCCAGACGGCCGCCGTCAGCGGCACGCCCGGGCGGTAGGCCAGGTGGACGTGTGAGGGCGCATCGAGCAGCAGCAGGTCGGCCCGCGAGCCGACCGCTACCGTCCCCACGTCCGTACGCCGCAGGGCATGCGCCCCACCGGCCGTGGCGGCCCAGACCGCCTCGTCCGGGGTCATCCCCATCTCCCGCACCGCCACGGCAATACAGAACGCCATCGAACTCGTAAAACTCGACCCCGGGTTGCAGTCCGTGGACAGCGCCACCACCGCCCCCGCGTCCAACAGCCGCCGCCCGCTCGGGTACTCGGCCCGCGTGGAGAACTCCGCCCCGGGCAGCAGGGTCGCGACCGTCGCCGATCCCGCCAGCGCCGCGACATCCTCATCGGTCAGGTGGGTGCAGTGATCAGCCGACGCGGCCCCCAGCTCCACCGCGAGCTGAACACCAGGCCCGTACGTGAGCTGGTTGGCGTGCACCCGAGGCGTGAGCCCGCGCTCGATCCCCGCCGTGAGCACCGCCCGCGCCTGGTCGCCGTCGAAGGCGCCCTTCTCGCAGAACACGTCCACCCAACGGGCGTGCGGCGCACAGGCGACGAGCATCTCCCCCGTGACCAGCTCGACGTACCCCGCCGGGTCCTCGGCGTACTCGGGCGCCACGATGTGCGCGCCCAGGTACGTCGTCTCCGGCGTGTGCCGCGCAGCGATCCGCAGGGCCCGAGCCTCGTCCTCGACCGTCAGCCCGTAGCCGGACTTGCACTCGATGGTCGTGGTCCCCTGCCGCAGCGCCTCCCGGACGAACCCGGCCAGGTTGGCGTCCAGTTCGGCGTCCGAAGCGGCCCGCGTGGCCGCCACCGTCGTCCGGATGCCGCCCGCCGAGTACGCCTGCCCGGACATCCGGGCGTTGAACTCGGCGGTGCGGTCCCCCGCGAACACCAGGTGGGCGTGCGAGTCGACGAAGCCGGGCAGCAGGGCCCGGCCTTCGGCGTCGAAGCGCTCGTCCGCCGCCGGGGCCTGGGCGGCCGGGCCGACCCAGGCAACGCGGTCACCCTCGACGACCACGGCAGCATCCGCCAGCAGGCCGAGCGGCCCGCCGCCCTGCCCGGGGTCGTTGGTGACCAGGCTGCCGATGCCCGTGATCAAGGTGGTCCTGGTGCTCAAGACAGCGCCTTCCGATACGAGTTGAAAGTGTCAGTAGTCCAGCGCGCCGATGGCGGCCCGCAGCGCCCCCGGCACGTCGGCCACCAGCTGGTGCACGCCGTCCCGGACGACGTGCCGTCCGCCGACCACCAGGTGCCGGACGTCCGCCGCCGAGGCCGCGAACACCGCGATCTCGGCGCCCAGCCGCGCAGGCGGCCCGGCCGTCCGCACCGAGTCCAGCGCGATCGCCGTGAAGTCGGCGAGCGCCCCGGCCTCGATCCTCCCCGCCTCGGGCCAGCCGAGCGAGGCGTGACCGTCCTCGCCGCCCGCCCGCAGCAGCCCGTTTGCCGTCCAGTGGCCGCGCGTCCGCGTCCGCAGCCGCTCGTCCAGCTCCAGCGCCCGGGCCTCCTCCCACGGGTCGATGACCGCGTGGCTGTCGCTGCCCAGGGAGATCGGGCTGCCCGCCGAGGCGAGCCGGCGGGCCGGGCCGATGCCGTCGGCGAGGTCCCGCTCGGTGGTGGGGCACATGCAGACGGTGGTCCCCGAGTCCGCGAGGAGCTTGACGTCCTCGTCGGTGAGGTGGGTGGCGTGCACGGCCGAGGTGCGCGGGCCGAGCGCGCCGTGGTCGGCGAGCAGCCGGGTCGGGGTGACGCCGTGCGCGGCGAGGCAGGCGTCGTTCTCGGCGGTCTGCTCGGACAGGTGGACGTGCAGCGGCGCCTTGCGCATCGCCGACCAGTGCGCGACGGTGCCCAACTGCTCGGCCGGGACGGCCCGGACGGAGTGGATGGCGGCGCCGATCCGGGCGTGTTCGCGCGGCTTGAGCGCGTCCGCCCGGGCGGCCCAGGCCTCGGCGTCGCCGTCGCTGAACCGCAGCTGCGGGTGGGTCGGCTCGGCCCCGAAGCCGGAGGACAGGTAGCAGGTGTCCAGCAGGGTGATCCGGATGCCGGCCCGGGCGGCCGCCTCGATCAGCGCCTCGCCCATCGCGTTCGGGTCGGTGTAGCGGGCGCCGCCGGGCGCGTGGTGCAGGTAGTGGAACTCGCCGACGGCACTGATCCCGGCGAGCGCCATCTCGGCGTAGACGGCGGTGGCGAGCGCCAGGTAGCTGTCCGGGTCGAGCGCGCCGGCGAACCGGTACATGGTGTCGCGCCAGGTCCAGAAGGTCCCGGAGCCGACCTGGACGTGCCCGCGCAGCGCCCGGTGGAAGGCGTGCGAGTGGGCATTGGCCTGGCCGGGCAGCAGCAGTCCGTCGAGCCGGACGGCGCCGGGCGGGCAGGGCCCGCTGTCCGGCGTGACCCGGGCGATCCGCCCGTCGGCGCCGACCGCGATCAGCACGTCCGGCTCGACCACCGGCCCGTTGTGGTGCGGCAGCCAGGCGTGCTCCGCCCAGTAGCTGACCGGAAGGGTCACTGACACGCCAGGTCCTCCAGTACGTCGGCGAGGGCGGCGACCCCGGCCAGGCAGTCGGCCTCCTCGGCGTGCTCGGCCGGGGAGTGCGAGACCCCGGTGGGGTTGCGCACGAACAGCATGGCGGTCGGGATCGCGGACGCCAGGATCCCGGCGTCGTGTCCCGCACCGGTGGGCAGCACCGGGGCTTCGAGCAGCTTGGCGAGCCGGTCGCGCAGCGGGCCGTCGAAGTCCACCACGGGGGTGTACGACTCGCGGGTCAGCTCGACCCGGACGCCGTCGCGTTCACCGCGCTCGGCGGCCGCCCGCTCGATCTCGGCGACCAGCTCGGTCAGCGTCCGCTCGTCGGCGGCCCGGGAGTCCAGCCAGCCGCGCACCAGCGAGGCGATCGCGTTGGTGCCGTTGGGCTCCACCGCGACCTTGCCGAAGGTGGCCAGCGCGCCCGCCAGCTTCGCCTTCTTGCGGGCGGCGAGCACGGTGTTGGCGTACGTCAGCATCGGGTCGCGGCGGTCCTCGATCCGGGTGGTGCCCGCGTGGTTGGCCTCGCCGTGGAAGTCGAAGCGCCAGCGGCCGTGCGGCCAGATCGCCCCGGCCACGCCGACCGGCTGCTCCTCGGTGAGGTAGCGGCCCTGCTCGACGTGGAGTTCGACGAAGGCGCCGATCCGGGACAGCCGTTCCTCGTCCGCGCCGATCGCGGTCGGGTCGTAGCCGGCCTTCTCCATCGCGTCGGGCAGGCGCAGGCCGTCGGCGTCGCGCAGCTCGTACGCGGCCCTGCGGGACAGCAGCCCGGCGGTCAGCCGGGAGCCGATGCAGGCCACGCCGAACCGGGCGCCCTCCTCGTCACCGAAGTTGACGATCGCCAGCGGCTTGGTGAACTCCGCTCCCCTGGCGCGCAGTTCGTCCAGCGCGGCGAAGGAGGAGACCACCCCGAGCGGGCCGTCGTAGGCGCCGCCGTCCGGGACGGAGTCCAGGTGCGAGCCGGTGACGACCGCGCCCTGGCCGTGCGGGTCGCCCAGCCAGGCCCACTGGTTGCCGTTGCGGTCCAGCTCGTACGTCAGGCCGCGGTCGCGGGCCTGCTGCTCGAACCAGGCGCGGCACTCGGCGTCGGCGGAGTTCCAGGCGAAGCGGCGGTAGCCGCCGGAGGCGGCGGAGCGGCCCACGGGGAGCAGCTCCGCCCACATCTCGTTGAACGTAGAGGTCACAGCTCACCCATCGGAACGCGCACGCCCCGCTCGTCGGCGACCTCGACGGCCCGGTCGTAGCCGGCGTCCACGTGCCGGATGACGCCCATGCCCGGGTCGTTGGTGAGGACCCGGCGGATCTTCTCGCCCGCGAGCGCCGTACCGTCGGCCACGGTGACCTGGCCGGCGTGGATCGAGCGGCCGATGCCGACGCCGCCGCCGTGGTGGATGGACACCCAGGAGGCGCCCGAGGCGACGTTGACCATGGCGTTGAGCAGCGGCCAGTCGGCGATCGCGTCCGAGCCGTCCAGCATCGCCTCGGTCTCGCGGTACGGGGAGGCCACCGAACCGCAGTCCAGGTGGTCGCGGCCGATCACGATCGGCGCGGACAGCTCGCCGGAGGCCACCATGTCGTTGAAGCGCTCGCCGGCCTTGTCGCGCTCGCCGTAGCCGAGCCAACAGATGCGCGCGGGCAGGCCCTGGAAGTGCACCTTCTCCTGGGCCAGCTTGATCCAGCGGGCCAGCGACTCGTTCTCCGGGAAGAGGTCGAGGACGGCCTTGTCGGTCTTGTGGATGTCCTGCGGGTCGCCGGAGAGCGCGGCCCAGCGGAACGGGCCCTTGCCCTCGCAGAACAGCGGGCGGATGTACGCCGGGACGAAGCCGGGGAAGGCGAAGGCGCGGTCGTAGCCGGCCAGCTGGGCCTCGCCGCGGATCGAGTTGCCGTAGTCGAAGACCTCGGCGCCGCGGTCCAGGAAGCCGACCATGGCCTCGACGTGGGCGGCCATCGACTCGCGCGAGCGCTGGGTGAACTCGGCGGGCTTGGCGGCCGCGTAGTCGGCCATGTCGTCGAAGGCGACGCCGACCGGCAGGTAGCTCAGCGGGTCGTGGGCGCTGGTCTGGTCGGTGACGATGTCGATCGGGGCGTCCATCGCGAGCAGCTGCGGGAAGAGCTCGGCGGCGTTGCCCAGCAGGCCGATGGAGAGCGGCTGCTTCTTGTCGCGGGCGGCGGTGGCGAGCTCCAGCGCGTGGCCCAGGTCCTTGGCCTCGACGTCCAGGTAGCGGTGCTCGATCCGGCGGGAGATCCGGGACGGGTCGCAGTCGATGCAGATCGCCACGCCGCCGTTCATGGTGACGGCCAGCGGCTGGGCGCCACCCATCCCGCCGAGGCCGGCGGTGAGGGTGATGGTGCCTTCCAGGCTGCCGTTGAAGCGCTTGTTGGCGACGGCGGCGAAGGTCTCGTAGGTGCCCTGGAGGATGCCCTGGGTGCCGATGTAGATCCAGGAGCCGGCGGTCATCTGGCCGTACATGGTGAGCCCGAGGCTCTCCAGCCGGCGGAACTCCTCCCAGTTCGCCCAGTCGCCGACCAGGTTGGAGTTGGCGATGAGCACGCGCGGCGCCCACTCGTGGGTCTGCATGACGCCGACCGGCCGCCCGGACTGGACCAGCATGGTCTCGTCCTGCTTGAGCCCCTGCAGCGTCCTCACCATGGCGTCGAAGGAGCGCCAGTCCCGCGCGGCCTTGCCGGTGCCGCCGTACACCACCAGCTTCGACGGGTGCTCGGCCACCTCGGGGTCGAGGTTGTTCATGAGCATCCGCAGGGCAGCCTCCTGCTGCCACCCCTGCGTCGTGAGCCCCGTCCCGCGCGCCGCACGCACCTCGCGCGGCCCGCTCGCCTGCTGCTGCACCATGTCCCGGCCTCCCTGCGGATGGATTCATTCAAGTTCTGCTCGACTGAATATAACTAGACAACCGGCTTTCGACCAGACCCTGGCTCCATCGGAACAGCCGTGGCCCGAACCCGCCCCCGGGCACGCCGAAGGGCCCGCCCGGCACGGGCCGGTACGGGCTGGAGCGGGCGGCCTCAGGCCGCGGCGTCGCCGTCCCAGTCGATGCCGATCTCGGCGAGCCAGCGGCGGTCGGCGGCGTCGGGGGCGGGCGGCGTGGGCGGGCGGGGGATGTTCTGGACGGGGCCGAGGCCGTACTTCTCGGCGGCGGCGGTGGCGCGGGCGTCGGGTTCGATGACGCCGACGTGCACGGCGGACTCGTCGCCCGGGTCGTGGACGGTCAGTTCGGGTTCGGGCAGGCGCCGCAGGGTGACGCGGCGTCCGCAGGCGGGGCAGGACCATTCGTCGGCACCCGAGGCCAGGCGGGCGACGAACTTCATCTCGTGGATCACGCGCATGGGCGGCACCCCCTGCACTAGGGGATGCCCGGCTTCGTGACGAGTAGTCCTTCGGCCGTTGTTCCGGGCTACTCCTACTCCAAAGGTTCCTACTCCAGGAACAGGCCCCGGGCCGCCGCGGACTGCTCGATCGCCTCCAACCTGGCCTCCGCTCCCGGGAGTTCGTCGCACATGCTCTGCAGCAGCACCCGGCCGAGCATCATCGGCGCGCAGGCGGTGTCGAAGACCAGCCCGGTGCCGACGGCGGCCGGCAGCATCAGGTCGGAGAGCTTGGCGACCGGCGAGAAGGCGCTGTCCGCGACGGTGAGCACGGTCAGCCCGCAGTCCCGGGCGACCACCAGGGCGTCCATCAACTCCCGCGGGTAGCGCGGCAGCGCGAAGCAGAGCAGCGCGGTGGCCCCCGCCGCGGTGGCCTGTTCCAGCCGGTCGGCGAGCATGCTGCCGCCCTCGTCCAGCAGCCGGATGTCCGGGTGCACCTTGGCCGCGAAGTACGCGAAGCCGCGCGCCTGGGCCGAGGCGGCCCGCAGGCCGAGCACCGGCAGCGGGCGGGAGGCGGCGAGCAGTCGGGCGGCCCGGGTGATCGGTTCGGGGTCGGCGAGCAGCTCGGCGAGGTGGCGCAGGTGGGCGATCTCGGCGAGGACGGCCTGCTGGTGCTCGTTGCGCACCGCGTCGTCCGGGGTCTCGGGCGCGGCGGGCTCGCCGGCGCCGAGTTCGCGCAGCTGCTTGCGCAGGGCCGGGTAGCCGTCGTACCCGAGGGCGACGGCGAAGCGGGTGACGGAGGGCTGGCTGACCCCGGCGAGTTCGGCGACCTCGACGCTGGACAGGAACGGGGCCTCGTTGGCGTGCCGGACCAGTGAGTGGGCGATCCGCCGCTGGGTGGGGGTCAGCCGGTGGCCCTCGAACAGCTGGAGCAGCCGGGCGGAGGGACCGACGGTGCCGGCCTCGTCGGTGGCGGTCATCAGCGGTACCTCCGGATGCGTGCGGTTCGGACGACGACTGTGCAGCAGAGTGCCGCCGCTGGCAAAGACGTCTCGTACGACGGGACGCTTCATGAGACGTCCCACGGTTCGGACGTCGTCCCGGACGGACGGCACCGAAGAGCGGACGTTCCGGGTGCGGCCTCGGGGTAACCCTGATTTCTCCCTGAGCCCGCCCGGATTCCCCCCGCGAACGGATGGACCGGGCCCGGCGGTGGCGCCACGCTACTGGCATGGACACTCGCCAGGACGAACTGCGGCGCGACCTCGACGCCACCCTCCAGGCCCGCAAGGAACTCGGCAAGGACTACGAGGACGAGCTCCTCGACTCCTTCATGAAGCGCCTCGACGCCCGCCTGGACGCCCGGGTGGAGCGCTCGGTGGCCGCGCGGCTGGACGACTACGAGCCGTCCCACCACCGGGACCGGCACCACGGCCGCCCCCACCGCGGCTGGTCCTCCAACCGGTCCGGCAACAAGCTCGCGGTGGTCTCGCTGGCCCTGGGCATCCCGCTGACCGCGATCGCGAGCAACCCGGCCGGCGGCGGCTTCGCCGGACTGCTGGCCTGCTGGGCGGGCATCGTCGGGGTCAACTTCGCCGCCGCGCTGGGCAACCGCCGCGACCGCGACGAGCGGAACGACCGCCGGTCGCGGAACGACTGGGACTGAGCCCCAGCCGTCCCGCACGGCTGCCGTCTCAGGCCAGCGGCCCGGTGACCCGCTCCACCGCCCGCACCAGGTCCCCGGAGGCGACCAGCGCGGCGGCGGCCTCCAGGTCCGGCGAGAGGAAGCGGTCCCGGCCCGCCCCGCCGACCCCCGCCTCGCGGGCGGCGGCCATCGCGGCCGCGGTGGCCGGGGCGATCCGGCCGGCCGTGTCGGCCTGCTGACGGATCTCCAGCGCGCGGGCCGAGGCGGTCAGCTCGACGGCGAGGATCCGGCCGAGGTTGTCGACGGCCTGGCGCAGCTTGCGGGCGGCCGACCAGCCCATCGACACGTGGTCCTCCTGCATCGCGGAGGACGGGATCGAGTCGACCGAGGCC
Source organism: Kitasatospora sp. NPDC059088 (assembly GCF_042738155.1). Taxonomy (NCBI): domain Bacteria; kingdom Bacillati; phylum Actinomycetota; class Actinomycetes; order Kitasatosporales; family Streptomycetaceae; genus Kitasatospora; species Kitasatospora sp. NPDC059088. The sequence goes on from NZ_JBHYGR010000193.1 coordinate 10,208, forward strand.
GGGACGGCGAGCCGCTTGTTCTCGCTGACCAGCGCCGCCTGGGTGTACTGGGCGATCATCAGGCCGGAGTCCACGCCGGGGTCGTCGGCCAGGAAGGCCGGCAGGCCGTGCGAGCGGGCCTTGTCGAGCAGCCGGTCGGTGCGGCGCTCGGATATCGAGCCGAGGTCGGCGGCGGCGATGGCGAGGAAGTCCAGCACGTAGGCGACCGGTGCGCCGTGGAAGTTGCCGTTGGACTCCACCCGGCCGTCCGGCAGCACCACCGGGTTGTCCACCGAGGCGGCGAGCTCGCGCGAGGCGACCAGCTGGGCGTGCGCCAGGGTGTCCCGGCCGGCCCCGGCGACCTGCGGGGCGCAGCGGATCGAGTAGGCGTCCTGGACGCGCGGCGCGTCGTCCTGGTGGTGGCCGGTGAGGCCGGAGTCCTTGAGCACGGCGAGCATGTTGGCGGCGCTGAGCGCCTGGCCCGGGTGCGGGCGGATCGGGGCGTGCAGCTCGGGGGCGAGCACCTTGTCGGTGCCGAGCAGCGCCTCCAGGCTCATCGCGGCGGTGATGTCGGCGGTGGTGAAGAGCCGCTGGAGGTCGGCGATGGCCATCACCAGCATGCCGAGCATGCCGTCGGTGCCGTTGATGAGGGCCAGGCCCTCCTTCTCCAGCAGCTCGACCGGCTCGATCCCGGCGGCGGCGAGCAGTTCGGCGACCGGCTTCTCCTCGCCGTCCGGGCCGGTGGCGGTGCCCTCGCCCATCAACACCAGGGCGCAGTGCGACAGCGGAGCGAGGTCGCCGGAGCAGCCGAGCGAGCCGAACTCGCGCACGACCGGGGTGATGCCCGCGTTCAGCAGGGCGGCCATGGTCTGGGCGACCAGCGGCCGGACGCCGGTACGGCCGGACGCCAGCGTCTTCATCCGCAGGAACATCAGCGCGCGGACCACCTCGCGCTCGACGGCCGGGCCCATCCCGGCGGCGTGCGAACGCACCAGCGAGCGCTGCAGCTGGGCGCGCAGCTCGGGGCTGATGTGCCGGACGGCGAGGGCGCCGAAGCCGGTCGACACGCCGTAGACGGGGCGCGGTTCGGCCGCGAGGGCGTCGATCCGGGCGCGGGCGGCCGCCATCTCGGCGAGCGCGTCGGGGCCGATCTCGACCCGGGCGTTGCCCCGGGCGACGGCCAGTACGTCCTCCGCACTGACGTCGGCCTTGCCGACCTGGACCAGCGGAGCGTCGGGGGCCACAGCACTGTGCATATCCATATACACAATCACACCAGGTGAATGAAGATATGACAACAGCTGCTCGCCATCCGGATTCTCCGCTGTGCGGATTCTCCGCCGCCCGGATCCCGACCGCACGCCCGGGGGCACCCCCGCCCGCCCTACCCCTTCAACTCGGCCTCGATCAGGTCCACCGCCCGCGCCGTACCGCCCTCGGCCCGACCCGCGGCGGCCAGCACCGCCAGCCGCTCCCCCACCGCCGGGTCCCCGACCAGCTCCAGCAACGCGCCCCGCAGCGCCGCCGCGGTGGCCGCCTCCGTATCCAGCCGACGGGCGACACCGAGCCCCACCAGCGCGTCCGCGTTGGCGAACTGGTCGACGGCCTGCGGCACCGCGATCATCGGCACGGCATGGAACAGCCCCTCACTGGAGCCGCCCATCCCCGCGTGGGTGACGAAGGCGTCCGCCTGGGCGAGCACCGACAGCTGCGGCACCCACCGGTGCACCTCCACGGTGTCCGGCACGTCCCCCAGTTCCGCCAGGTCGGTGTGCTTGCCGACCTGGAGCACGACGTGCCAGCCCGGCAGGTCGCCGAAGGCCTCGACGCAGGCCCGGTAGAAGGCCGGCCGATCGGTGAAGGCCGAGCCCAGCGAGACCAGCAGCACCTTCTCGGCGTCCGCCGGGCGCTCCCACCGCCCCTGGTGGGAGCGGTCGCCGAAGCAGGGGCCGACGAAGTCGAACCGGCGCCCGTCGACCCGGTCCGCATGGGGCTGGAGCGCGCGCGGGACGAGCGCGACACACCGCTCCGGGCGGTTCTTGAAGGCCTCCACGTCGTGCTCCACCGCGCCGGCCCCGGCCAGCCACGCCCCGAACCGGCGGTAGTGCTCGGAACCGCCGGGGCCGTTGCGGATCGCCTCGAAGACCTCGGCCAGGTCCTCCTCCACGCCGTCCCAGCCGACGAAGCTGGAGGACAGCTGCACCACCGGCACGCCCAGCCGCTCACCGAGCGCCCGCCCGGCGAAGCCCGCGATGTCGTAGAGCACCAGGTCGGGCCGATCGCCCTCGAACTCCTCCAGCAGTACGGACCACATCGACAGCGCGTCGTCCAGGAACACGTCCTGGATCGCCACCGGGTCCGCCGGCCAGCCGGCCGGGTCGTCGGCGAGCGGCAGCGCACTCGGATAGGGGACGAACGCCGCGCCGGTGGACTCGACGACCTCCCGGAAGGACGGGTCGTTGACGTAGCTGACCCGGTGGCCCCGGGCGACCAGTTCGGCGATCACCGCGAGGCCGGGGTTGACGTGCCCGTGCGCCGGGACGGAGACCATCAGGATGTGTGCGGGGCGGGGGCGGGTCATGAGGACCTCCGGGAACGGCGAATGAGACGAGACGGACCGTCTCGCTATCGGGCAGGACAAGACGATACGTCTCGTCTAGCCATTTCGCATAGACTTTTCCCATGGCCTCCAGAACCGCCCCCGACCCCGCCCGCCGCAGCGAGCGCTCCCGCGCCGCCGTCCTCGCCGCCACCACCGAACTCATCGCCGAGATCGGCTACGGCAAGCTGACCATCGAGGCGATCGCCGCCCGGGCCGGCGTCGGCAAGCAGACCATCTACCGGTGGTGGCCCTCGAAGGGGGCCGTCGTCTTCGACGCCTTCCTCGCCGCCAACCAGCACGAGGGCGGCCTGGCGCTCCCCGACACCGGCGACCTCGCCGCCGACCTGCGCGCCGTCCTACGCCCCACCTGCGACGAACTCACCGACCCGGGCACCGACCGCACCTACCGCGCCATCATCGCCGAGATCCTCAACGACCCGGCGCTGCACACCGAGTACCGCACCCGGCTGCTGGACCCGCTGCTGGAGGTCACCCGCGACCGCCTGCGCACCGCCCGCGAGGCCGGCCAACTCGCCCCCGACGCCGACCTCGACCTCGCCGTCGAACTGCTCTACGGCCCGATCTACTACCGCTGGCAGTACCGGATCGGCCCGCTCACCCACGAGCACGCCGACCGCCTGGTCGACGCCGCCCTACGGGCCCTCAACCCGCCTGCCGCCGACGCCTGAGCGCGTACACCAGCAGCACCACGACCAGCAGCACCCCCAGCACGGCGAGCGCGAACCAGCCGAACAGCGCGTCGAGCGCCCGGCCGACCACACTGCGCCGGGCCTTGCGCTTGTGCCGCGCAACGGCCGAGTGCTCGGTGATCTGGTGCGCCCTCAACCCGGTCCGCACCGAGTGCACCCGCCCGGGACCCGTTCCCCCCACCCCCGCCGACGCCGTCGGCCGCACCACCGGCACCGCCGAAGCCGGACCGGCCACCGCCACCCCGCCCCCGAACACCAGCACCCCGGCCACCGCCGCACCCACCAGCCGTCCGCCCACCGCCGCCCCCACTCCCGTTCAACCCCCGCCACCCTCCCACCACCCCACCCCGCCCCGGCACCCCACCCCCCGGCCTGCAACCCACCCACAACACCCCGGTCACCGAACCGGCACATCCCCACCCGCACCACCCCACCGACAGCACCCACCCCCCTCCCCTTCACCCGCCCAAGGCGAGAGGGACGCGCTGCGGGAGGGGGCGGTGGAGGGGGTGGGTGCGGAGAGCGGCGTAACGGGTGATTTTCAGACCGCCAACGGTCTCAACCCCCCCTCGATG
>NZ_JBHYGR010000194.1:0-14031 GCF_042738155.1 Kitasatospora sp. NPDC059088
GGCGCACCGGGAACCCCGGCCACCGCCTCGGACCGCCACCCCTCGAACCCGGCCGCCGTCACCACGGGAGCCGCCTGCGACCGCGCCCCCCGCCGCCCCTCCCGCACCCGCCGCAACCGATTCACCAGCACCGGCGCGAACGCCAACGCCTCCTCCCGGTCCAACAACCCGTTCAGCACCTGGTAGTACCGCGTGGAGGAGAGCCCCAGCTCCTCCCGGATCGCCCGCTCCTTGGCCCCCGCCGTCCGCCACTGCCGCCCCTCCAGCGCCAGCACCGCCCGGTCCCGCTCACTCAGCCCACTCGGCTCGCCCACACGCACCACCTCCGCACATCCCCCCGCATCCCCCACGGACCTACGAAGTGTCATTCTCGGACGCGCCCCCGACACACTCTGCCCCCCCACCCCGGTGCCCCCGCCCGGCTAGCGTCACCCCCATGACCAGCTTCGCCGTCCACATCCCCACCGCCGACCTCGACCCCGAGCCCCTCGACCCGTCCCAGATCGTCTCCGGCACCCCCGAGGTCACCGGAAAGGTCCTCGCCGAGTCCCCCGACGGCCGCCAGCTGCGCGGCATCTGGCAGATCACCCCGGGCGTGGTCACCGACGTCGAGGCCGACGAGATGTTCGTGGTGCTGAGCGGCCGGGCCACCATCGAGATCGAGGGCGGCCCGACCCTGTCCGTCGGCCCCGGCGACTGCGCCGTCCTGCGCGAGGGCGACCGCACCACCTGGACGGTCCACGAGACCCTCCGCAAGGCCTACGCGATCACGCTCCCCTGACCCCGCCCCGGCACCGGCCCTCGCGGTGAGCCCCCCGCCCCCCGCCCCCCGCCCCCCGGCAGGGGGCCTCACTGCTTGCGGACCCGGCCCGCTTCCTTCATCGCCGCGTCCTGCAGCCCCTGCAGCACCTGCTTCGGGTCCCCGGTCACGGCCTGCCCGATCCCCGTCTTGATCCGGTTGCTGACCTCACCCCAGGCCGGGTCCCCGAACGGGTAGAAGCTGGCGTTGGTCAGCCCCACCGCGAACTGCTTGAGGTCCTCGTGCTTGGGGTCCGAGGACATCTGGTTGAAGGCGTCCTGGGTCACCGGCAGCAGGTTGTACTGCTCGTCGAACTTGAGCTGGTAGTCCTTGGTGTAGACGAAGGACAGGAACTTCTTGATCTCGTTCTTGTGCCCGTTGGCCTTGAACGCCATCATCCAGTCCGCGACGCCGAGGCTCCCGGTCCTCCCCACGCCGTCCTTCTTCGGGATGACCGCCGTCCCGAAGTCGATCTTCCCGGCGGACGCCATCCGCAGCAGGGTCGGGTGCCCGTTGAGCATCGCGACCTTCCCGGAGGCGAAGTCCTGGAACACCGGCGTGCGGTTCATCTTGCCGGGGTCCGGGTACGTCAGCCCGGTGCTGACCAGGTTGTTCTTGAGCCAGGTGAAGGTCGCCTGGTTCTGGTCGCTGTCGATGGTGTAGTTGCCGACGTCGTCCGAGAGCGAGCCGCCCCCGCTCAGCGTCCACAGCATCGACTCGGCCGGCGCCTCCTCGGGCCCCAGCGGCAGCCCGTACGGGGTCACCCCGGGCACCTTGGCCTTGATCTTCTCGGCCGCGGCCCGCAGCTCGTTCCAGGTGGTCGGCGGCTGGGTGATCCCGGCCTGCTTGAAGATCGCCTTGTTGTAGAAGAGCACCCGCGAGGAGGAGACGAAGGGGATCCCGTACTGGGTCCCCAGCACCTGCCCGGCGTGCGAGAAGTTGTCCATGAACTTGGCCTGGGTGTCCATCGAGAGGACGTCCGCGGCCGCGTACAGCCGGTCCGCCGCGACCTGCTCGGCGAAGCCGCCGGTCTGCAGCAGGTCGGGCGACTTCCCGGCCGCGATCATGTCGTCGACCTTCTTGCCGATGTCGGTCCAGCTGTCGACCTCGACCTGGACCTTGATGCCGGGGTTGGCCGCCTCGAAGGCCTTGGAGACCTCGTCCCAGTAGTGCTTGGAGCCGGTCTCGGCGTTCTCCCCGTAGTCCGCGGCGACCAGTTTGAGCGTGACCGGCCCGTCGCCCTGCCCGCTGCATGCGCTGACCGTGGTGAGCACCAGTGCTCCGGCCAACGCCGTACCGAGCACACGGAGGGAAACGTGGGCGCGCCTGTCCAACGCGGGTACCGCCTTCAGAGGGAACTACAGCCGGACGAGGGAATCCGGCAGGGGGGAGCGCCACACTCCCAAACCGCTCGCACACTGGTCCACACCACTCGCCCCCGCCCGTCGAGTAGTTACCGAAGTGCCCTGGTTCATTGCACGATGCGCAACAACAGGCGAACGGAGGCCCTCAGCCGGACTCCGGGGCACAAAGCCGCGCACACCGCCGCAGCCGAGACAAAGCTCACCCAGTATGGACCAGACCAATCCGACAACTGGACTAGACCTCTTCGACCCGACCAAGGGAAACTGTCCTCCGTGAAGCACGTCATCGCACTCGATGTAGGCGGCACCGGCATGAAGGCCGCGCTGCTCGCCCAGGACGGCTCCGTGCTGTTCGAAGCACGCCGACCGACCGGGCGGGAACACGGCACCGACGCCGTCGTCGCCGCCATCCTCGGCTTCGCCGCCGACCTCGCCGACGAGGGCCGCGCCCGCTTCGGGCACGCCCCGCTGGCGGCCGGCGTGGCCGTGCCCGGCACGATCGACGAGAAGAACGGGATCGCGGTCTTCTCCGCCAACCTCGGCTGGCGCGACCTCCCGCTGCGCGAGCTGCTCGGCGAGCGCCTCGGGGGCCTGCCGGTCGCCCTCGGCCACGACGTGCGCTCCGGCGGGCTGGCCGAAGGGCGGATCGGCGCGGGTCAGGGCGTCGACCGCTTCCTGTTCGTCGCCCTCGGCACCGGCATCGCCGGCGCCATCGGCATCGGCGGCCGGATCGAGGCCGGCGCGCACGGCTACGGCGGCGAGATCGGCCACGTCGTGGTCCGCCCCGGCGGCCCGCAGTGCGGCTGCGGCGCCCGCGGCTGCCTGGAGACGCTGGCCTCCGCCTCGGCCGTCTCCCGCGCCTGGGCCGAGGCCAGCGGTGACCCCGACGCCGACGCGGCATCCTGCGCCGCCGCGGTGGACGCCGGGGACGACCGCGCCCGCGCCGTCTGGCAGGACGCGGTCGACGCGCTGGCCGACGGCATCGTGCTGGCCCAGAGCCTGCTCGATCCGTCCACGGTCATCGTCGGCGGCGGACTGGCCGAGGCCGGCGACACGCTCTTCACCCCGCTGCGCGCTGCGGTCACCGAGCGCCTGACCTTCCAGATGCCCCCGAAGGTCGTACCCGCCATGCTCAAAGACACCGCCGCGTCCCTGGGCGCCGGCCTGCTCGCCTGGGACCTGCTCTCGATGGAGGTGACCGCGTGACCAGCGCGGACCGTGACCGCACTGCCCTGTCCGGCGCCCGGCTCGTCCTGCCCGGCGGGGTCGTCGACGGCGGCCGCCTGGCCGTCCAGGGCGAGCGCATCGCCGCCCTCTCCCCCGCGGCGAGCGGCGGTGAAGCCGAACCGGGCGACCTCGACCTGACCGGCCACACCGTCGTCCCCGGCTTCGTCGACCTGCACGTCCACGGCGGCGGCGGCGCCTCCTACGCCTCCGGCATCGCCGAGGAGGCCCTGCACGCCGCCCGCACCCACCTCGCCCACGGCACCACCACCACCGTCGCCTCCACCGTCACCGGCGAGATCGACGAAGTCGCCCGCCAGGCCGCCGTCCTCTCCGAACTCGCCGAGGACGGCACCCTCGCCGGCGTCCACTTCGAGGGCCCCTTCATCTCCCACAACCGCTGCGGCGCCCACCGCCCCGACCTGCTGCGCAACCCCGACCCCGCCCTGGTGCGCAAACTCGTCGACGCCGCCCGCGGCCACGCCAGGATGGTCACCCTCGCCCCCGAACTCCCCGGCGGCCTCGACTCCGTCCGCATGCTCGCCGACCTCGGCGTCATCGCCGCCGTCGGCCACACCGACTCCGACTACGCCACCACCCTCGAAGCCATCGACGCCGGCGCCACCGTCGCCACCCACCTCTTCAACGCCATGCCCGGCATCGCCCACCGCGCCCCCGGCCCCATCGTCGCCCTCCTGGAGGACGAACGCGTCACCGTCGAACTCATCAACGACGGCGTCCACCTCCACCCCTCCGTCCTCGACCTCGCCTACGGCACCGCCGGCGCCAACCGGGTCGCCCTCATCACCGACGCCATGGGCGCCGCCGGCATGGGCGACGGCCTCTACCCCCTCGGCCCCCTCCAGGTCCGCGTCGAGAACGGCGTCGCCCGGCTGGTCGAGGGCGGCGCGATCGCCGGTTCCACCCTCACCCTGGACGTGGCCTTCAAGCGCTCGGTGACCGTCAACGGCCTGTCCCTCGCCCAGACCGTCGAGTCGCTCAGCGCCACCCCGGCCCGCCTGCTCGGCCTCGCCGACTCGGTCGGCTCCCTGGAGACCGGCAAGCTCGCCGACCTCGTCGTCCTCGACTCCGACACCTACGACCTGGTCGCCGTGATGCGCCGCGGCCGCTGGGCCGTCGGCGGCGACCGCTTCCCCACCGTCAGGTCGGCCTGACCGAAGGCGTGTCCGACACGCCCCAGGTGCCCGGGCCGGCCGCGGCTACCGCCAGTCGAGGAGCAGCCAGCCGCGGTGCGGCAGCTCCTCGGTGACCTCGACGCTGCGACCGGTCACCGCGGCCTCGACCGGCTCGGGGTCTGCCAGCGGCCGGAGCAGGACGCCCTCGGCCCGGACGGCCCCGCGGGGCAGGTGCACCCGGGGGTGGGCCGGGTCGGCGCTGCCGTTGGCGACGGCGAGCCGCCAGCCGTCCGCCGTGCGGGTCAGGTGCGGGATCAGGTGGGGCCCGCCGGTGACCAGCGGCAGGGTCGGGGAGTCGCCCTCCAGGTAGCGGACGGCGGCGTGCAGCAGGCGCTGCCCGTCGTCGTCGTGGGGCAGCAGCTCGACGGCGGTGGCGGCCGTCACCGCGACCCGGCCGCCGAGCTCGTTGGTGAAGACGCACCGGCCGGCGCCCCAGAACCGGTGGTCGGGGGTGAGGATCTCGGTCCAGGTCTCGGCCCCCGCCGCCGGCCGGAGCCGGGCCAGGGCCGGTTGGAGGTTGACGCTCAGGTAGGCGCCCGCGCCCTCCCCGGTCAGCACGCGTTCCAGCGCGTACGGGCCGGGATCGCCCGCGGCTCCACCCCCGGCTCCGCCCCCTGCTCCGCGCTCGACGACCTCCTCGACGGTCACCCCGAGCAGCTCGCCGAACCCGCGGGCCCGCAGGATGTGGGCGGCGGTGCCGTCGAGCAGCAGGCCGTCGGCGAGCATCCGCCGGAGCTCGGCGTCCTGGTAGGCCCAGGCGAGCTGCCCGAACAGCACCCGGACCGGGCCGTCCTCGGCGGTGACCGGGACGCCGTAGCGGAGCAGGTGGTCCGCGGCCGGGCCGGGGTCGACCGCCAGTTCGGCGAGGTCGCCGCCCCGGCGGGTGCGGACGTGCGCGGCGGCGTCCTGGCGGACGGGCAGCGTCACGCCGTGGGTGCGCGCCGCCGGGCCGGTGAGCAGGTCCAGCGCGGGCCGGGAGCGGCGCAGCAGCTCGGCGACCCGCGGGAAGCGTCCGGCGGCGCCGGACTGCATCGGGTGGAGGTTGAGGAACAGCGCTTCGGAGCCGGCGAGTTGGGCGGCCACCAGCTCCGACCAGGTCTGGGTGTCGGACTTGGACCACGCGGTGTGCGGCCAGTTCTCGACCTCCGGCGCGCTGCGCACGTGGCGCGGCCGCAGGGCCCGCTGGACCTCCAGCATCCAGACCGAGAAGCTGAGTTCGCGGCCCGGCGCGTCCGAGTAGCGGGCGAAGTGCGGCCGGTGCCAGACTTCCCCGTCGATGGCGAGCGCGTCGAAGAGGGCCGGCCAGTCGCGGCCCTCGACCGAGTGGACGCCGGGCTCGGAGCTCATCAGGCCGAGCCGCGCGCGCCCGCCGGAGGCCTTGGCGACCGCCGCCGCCACCTCGCCGGCCACCTCCAACTGTGCGGTGCGCCAGACCTGTTGGAGCAGCGCGCGCCAGGGGTGCGGCGGGCCGGGGGCGGTCACGGCGGCGACCGCCCGCTCCCGGTCCACCGGCTCCCCGGCCAATGCGGCGAGGCGCTCCAGCATCAGCGGTTCGAAGCCGCCGCCCCAGGGCAGCGGAGCGTGGTTGTGGTAGCGGAAGTCGTCCTCCAACCACAGCACGCGGACGTCGAGTTCGGCGAAGCGGGCGTAGTGGGCGGTGATCCAGGCGCGGAACCGCGGACAGGCCGGGGAGGCCTGGGCGGTGGCCACGGTGCCGTCCGGTCCGACCATCGGGGCGAAGCCGAGCCGGTCGGCCCGGCCGCGGTCGGCGTGGCCGAGGGTGACCCAGGGGTTGAGGCTGACGCCGAGCCCGGCTGCGCGCAGGACCGCCGTGGCGGTCGCGGCGGTGTCGTACAGCCGGTCCTCCACCCCGCCCGCCGGGTGGCCGGGGTACAGCTCCTCGGCCGCGAGCAGCAGGACGACCTCCTCGACGCCCGACTCCCGGCAGAAGGAGGCGAGTTCGGCGGCGCGTTCGGCGGCGTCCGGGGTGGGATGGAGCTGGAACCGCAGGTGGTACCGGGCGGGCACGCCGGGCCTCCTCATTTGACGCTCCCGGCGGTGAGGCCGGCGCGCCAGAAGCGTTGCAGGGACAGGAACAGGATGACCAGCGGGATCGCGGAGACCATGGCGGCGGTGACCACGATGTTGAGCGGCGGCGCGCCGGGGCCGAGTGCCCGCTGGGCCTGCCAGCCGACCACGCCGACGGTGACCGGCTGGAGGTGGTCGTCGGCCAGCATCAGCACGGGCAGCAGGTAGTTGGTCCAGATGGCGACGAACTGGAACAGGAAGACCGTGACCAGCGCCGGGGACATCACCCGCAGCGCGATGGTGGCGAAGATCCTGAACTCGCCCGCGCCGTCGATCCGTCCGGCCTCGATCAGCTCGTCCGGCACGGAGGCGGCGGCGTAGATCCTGGCCAGGTAGACGCCGAACGGGCTGACCGTGCTGGGCAGCAGCACCGCCCAGTAGGAGTTGACCAGGTGCAGCTGGGAGAACATCAGGTAGAGCGGCACGGCCAGCAGCGGCTGCGGCACCAGCACGGCCGCGAGCACTCCGTTGAAGGTCAACTCCCTTCCCCGGAAGCGGTACTTGGCCAGTGCGTAGCCCGCCATCGCCGAGATCAGGGTGGAGCCGGCCGCGCCGCCCACGGCGTAGAGGGCGCTGTTGCCGAGCCACTGCCAGTAGATCCCGCCCTGGCGGGTGAAGACGTCGCGCAGGTTGTCGGCGAGGGCGAAGTCGCCGAACCAGAAGCCGTTCCCGGCGAACAGGCCGCTGCTGGTCTTGGTCGAGGCGACCAGCAGCCACCAGACCGGGGCGAGGAAGTAGACCGAGGCGATCAGCAGCACGCCGAGGGTGAGCCAGCGGGAGGCCTGGTACCGGGCGGTGCCGGTTTCGGTGGCGGTGTCGGTGGCGGTGCTCACAGGGCCTCCCCCCGGCGCTGGACGAGCTTGAGGAAGCCGAAGGACAGCGCGAACGCCAGGACCGCGAGCACCACGGACTCGGTGGCGGCGAGGTTGAAGTCGTTGGCGTCCACGGCGTTGTAGGCGGCGTAGATGGGGGTGTAGCTGCTGCTCAGGTTGGGGGCGACGTTGTGCAGGATCGCGGGCTCGTTGTAGAGCTGGGCGGTGCCGATGACGGAGAACACCGTGGTCAGCACCAGGGCGGGGCGGATCATCGGGACCTTGATCCGCCAGGCGATGCCGAAGGCCGAGCAGCCGTCCATCCGGGCCGCCTCGGCCAGTTCGGCCGGGATGGCCTGGAGGGCGGAGTGGATGATCAGCATGTTGTAGCCGGTCCAACCCCAGGTCAGCATGTTGCCGATGGTCGCGCCGAGCATGCCGTCCGAGGTCAGGTTCAGGTCCAGGCCCAGGTGGTGGGCGGCGGCGGTGATCGGGCTCAGGCCCGGGGCGACCAGGTAGGACCACATGATCGCGCCGACCACCCCGGGCAGGGCGTACGGCAGGAAGAAGGCCAGCCGGAAGAACCGCTTGAACATCGTCGACCCGGCGTCCAGCAGCAGGGCCAGCGCCAGGGCCAGGGCCAGCATCACGGGCACCTGGACCACGCCGATCAGCAGCACCCGCAGCAGCGAGCCGCGGAAGGCCGGATCGCCCAGCGCCGTCGCGTAGTTGCCGAGGCCGGCGAAGACCTGGGTGGGGGCGGAGAGGCCGAGGCCGGAGCGGTGCATCCGGAACAGGCTCTGGTAGAGGGTGTAGCCGATCGGCGCCAGGTACAGCGCCGTGAACAGCAGCAGGAACGGGGCGAGGAACAGCGCGACGGTCCGGGCCCGGTGGCGGGCGGGGCGGTCCGGGCGGGCGGCGCGGTCCTGCGGTGCTGTCCGCCCGGCGAGGGCGGTGGTCATGGGGGTTCGTCCCTCCTTGGTCGGTCCGGGTGCCCGGTCAGCCGGCGACGGCGAGGCCCTGCTGCTTGAGGCCGGCCACCGTCCTGCTCTGCAGGTCGGCGAGCACGTTCGGCAGGGTGGCTCCGCCGGTGCCCGCCTTGCCGAGCCCGTCGCCGAGGTCGGTGGAGGTCTGGGTCATGGTCGGGCCCCACTGCCAGTCGGTGGTGATGTGGGCGGTCTCGGCCTTGAAGACGTCGTAGATCACCTGCCCGCCGTAGAAGGGGTCGGGCTGGGAGAGCGCGGGGTGGGCGAGCGCCGAGGTGGCCGCCGGGTAGATGCCGGTGACCTTGATCAGGTTGCCGACGCTGTCGGGGTCGGTGCTCATCCAGGTGGCGAACTCGGCGGCCTCCTTGGCGTGGGCGCAGCCCTTCAGGACAGCGGTGGCCGAGCCGCCGTCGTTGCCGTACGCCGGGTTGGCGGCGTCCCACACCGGCATCGGGGCGACGGCCCACTGCCCGGCGCCGTCCTTGACGCTGCCGGCGATGATCGGCGCGTCCCAGACCGCGTTGACGTCGGAGAGGATCTTGCCGTTGGCCATGTCGCTGAACTGCGAGGCGTCGTTGCTGGGGTCGGCCTTCACCAGCTTCTTGTCCAGCAGGTCCTGCCAGTAGGAGGCGACCTTGCGGTTGGCGTCGCTGTTCAGGCTGACCTGCCACTGGTCGTTGCCGGTGCCGAACCACTTGGCGCCCGCCTGCCAGGCGAGGCCGGCGTAGGTGTACGGGTCGTTGCCGAAGTTGCCGAGGTACACGGTGGGGTCGGCGGCGTGCACCTTGGCGGCGTCGGCCGCGTACTCCTCCCAGGTGGCCGGGGGCTTGTCGATGCCGTACTTCGCGAACAGGTCCTTGCGGTACATCAGGGCCATCGGCGCGGTGTCGACCGGGAGGCCGTAGGTGTGGCCGTCGACGGTGACCTGCTTCCAGGTCCAGTCGGCGAACCGGCCCTTGGCGTCGGCGGTGTACGTGCCGACGTCGGTGAGGGCCCCGGCCGCGGCGAAGCTGGGCAGGGTCTCGTAGCCGACCTGGGCCAGGCAGGGGGCGTTGCCGGCCTTGGCGGCCGTGAGCATCTTGGTGTAGCCGCCCTTGGAACCGGAGGCGGTCTTGCCGAAGCTGACCTGGATGCCCGGGTGGGTCTTGTTGAACAGGGCGACCGACTCCTCGTACCCCGGGGCCCAGCCCCAGAAGTCGAGCTTGACCGGGCCGGAGGCGGCGTCCGCGCCACTGCTGCCGCTGCCGCCGGAGGAACAGCCGGCGACGAGGACCGCGGCCGTCACGAGCGCGAGTGCGGAGGCCGTCGAAACGGGTCTTGTCTTCACGTGTGTCTCCTCGAAACCGGGAGGGCGGGGCGCGGTCCCGGGGGCGGAGCGGGAACCGGCCAATTCGTTCGGTTATTGTTTGAACCAACCCTGATAAAGTCAAGAGGCAGTGTCGACGCCCGCGTCGGCCGTGACGGTGGCACCGGAGGAGGAGCGGTTCGTGAAGGCAGCGCTTCAAGGCTCGGGCGTACGGAGTCTGGCGATGGCCGGGCCGGCCGTGGCCCGCGACCGCTCGTCGTCCCGCCGGGCCAACCTCGGCATGGTGCTGCGGCTGCTGCGCGACGAGGGCCCCCGCTCGCGCGCCCGCATCTCCGAGGACACCGGCCTGCCCAAGGCCACCGTCTCCAACCTCACCGCGGAACTGCTGGAGGGCCGGCTGATCCGCGAGGGCGAGGCGGAGCGGGACCGGGGCACCGTCGGCCGGCCCGGGCAGGCCGTGGAGATCGACGGCAGCGGCGTGCACGGCATCGGCGCCGAGATCAACGTCGACTACGTCAGCCTGCTCGCCCTCAACCTCAAGGGCGAGGTCACCGCCGAGCAGCGGATCCCCTTCGACGTCCGGGCCGCCGGGCCCGACGCCACCCTGGACACCACCGCCCAGCTGGTCGCCCGGGGCATCGAGGCGCTGCGCCGCGACGGCGGCCGGGTCGCCGGGGTCACCCTGGCCACGCCCGGCGCCACCGACATGGCCACCGGCACCGTCGGCTTCGCCTCCAACATCGGCTGGCGGGACGTGCCCGCCATCGCCGGCCTGCGCGAGCGCCTGGGACCCGGCGCCCCGGAACTGCACCTGGAGAACGACGCCAAGCTCGGCGCGCTGGCCGAGTACGTGACCGCCTCCGCCGACAACGTCCGCGACCTGGTCTACGTCACCGGCCAGACCGGCGTCGGGGTGGGCATCATCGCCGGCGGGCAGCTGGTGCGCGGGGCCGGCGGCTACGCGGGCGAGGTCGGCCACCTCCAACTGGTGCCCTCCGAGCAGCTGTGCGCCTGCGGCAGACGCGGCTGCTGGGAGACCACCGTCGGCCGCGGCGCCCTGCTGCGCTACGCCGCCGACCCCGGCGACCTGGTCTGGGACCCGATGGTGGACCTGGAGCGCCGACTCGCCGAACTGCGCGAGCGGGCGGGCGCCGGGGACGCCCGCACCCTGGCCGCGGTGCAGCGGATCGCCGACAACCTCGCGCCCGGCCTGGCGCTGCTCGCCGACGTCCTCAACCCCCGGCTGATCGTCCTCGGCGGGCACTTCGCCTTCTTCGGCGAGTACCTGCTGGACAGCGTGACCGCCCAGGTGCGCGAGCGGGTGATGGCCCCGGACGCCGGGGGCTGCGAGATCGTGCTGTCCACCACCGGGCTGACCGGGACGGCCCGGGGCGGCGCGCTGCTCGCCCTGGACGCCGTCTACCAGGACCCGACCAGCGCCATGACGCCCGCCCGGCGCTGACCGTACGCCCCGATCTGCTGCACGGGTCTTGACATGACCCGCAATAAGTTCGGATTCTGGCGGAACTAATCGCCAGTCGTGCCGCCTCCCCCACCCAGCGGGCGGCACGCCTCCGGAAGGATCCCCCGATGAGACGGACGACGTCCCGGCCGGCCCGGGCCTCGCTCGTGCCGGTCCTGGCCCTGGCGGCGGCCACCTGCCTGCCGCTCGCCGCCGCACCCCCCGCCTCCGCCGCCCCGCCCACCACCGCTGCCGCCGTCGCCACCGCCGGCACGGTCACCATCGGCGGCAAGTGCCTGGACGACGCCGACGGCGGCACGGCCGACGGCAACCCCGTCCAACTGCTCGGCTGCGACGGCTCGGCCCGCCAGCAGTGGACCCGCAACCCCGACGGCAGCGTCACCGCGTTCGGCAAGTGCCTCGACGTCACCGACGCCTCCAACGCCACCGGCGCCCTGCTCCAGCTGTACGGCTGCACCTCCGGCCCCAACCAGCGCTTCGGCTGGCTCCCGGACGGCACCGTCTACTCCGCCAAGTCGGCCAAGTGCCTGGCCGTCCAGGGGAGTTCGGCCACGGACGGGGCCCGGGTCGGCCTCGCGCCGTGCACGCCCTCCCCCACCGAGGTCTGGGGCGGCAGCGCGGCACCGCCCGCGTCGTACACCCTCTCCGCCGGGAAGCCCGTCCCCTTCGGCAACGCCGACGACACCCCCGCCTTCGGCTACACCGACACCGACGGGCAGTTCTACTACCAGTCCGCCCACTCGCTGTACGGCGCGAAGGACGGCCGCAGCTGGCAGTTCTACCGCGGCTCGGACTTCGACACCGCCACCCTCGCGCCGATCAGCACGGCGGTGAACCCGGCCAACCCCCAGGACAGCAACGGCGACACCACCTGGCGCTGCGACAACAGCCCGACCGGCCTCGGCGCCACCGCCGCCCCCGCCGGCTCCGGCTACGCCCAGCCCAACTACTGCGACCTGACCGGGGTCTGGGTCGACCCCGACACCGGCTGGTGGTACGGCCTGGTCCACAACGAGTTCACCCCGCAGCCCTTCGGCGACGGCCTGCACTACGACGCCATCGACGCCACCGTCTCCAAGGACCGGGGCCGCACCTGGACCATCACCGACCACGCGATCACCACCCCGTACAGCACCGTCCGCGGCGACACCACGACCTTCCCGGGCTCCACCTACTCCTACGGCGACGGCGACCCGCGCCTGTTCACCGACTACCGCTCCGGCTACTTCTACGTCTTCTACATGTCCCGGGCCGTCGACAAGACCGGCGGCTGGGGCGGCTTCGAGGAGCACGTCGCCCGCGCGCCGATCTCCGGGAAGCTGGCCGCCTCCTCCTGGACCAAGTGGCACGACGGCTCCTGGTCCACCCCGGGCATCGGCGGCGCCGAGAGCGACCTCGTCCCCGCCCAGGGGGTCGGCACCGGCTACCTCGCCCCCGGCGACGGCTACTCCCCCGACCGGACCGGCAGCATCCGCACCCAGATCGCCGCCGGCACCATGCCCGCCCCCTCGCAGCTCTCGGTGCTGAACATCGCCTGGAGCGCCTACCTCGGCAAGTACCTCGGCACCCCCGAGAACGAGGCCGGCTCCGACCAGCCCCAGCACTACTACGTCACCGACGACCTGGCCACCCAGCAGTGGACCGACATCGGCTCCGTCGGCGGGCCGCAGAGCTCCTGGTACCGCTGGCTGGTGGACTCCGGCAGCCGGACCGGCACCACCGTGCTCGGCAGGACCTTCCGCTCCTACTGCTGGTACAGCTGCTCCACCGGCAGCGGCGAGTACGCCGAGGTCAGCATCGCCCCGACCGCCGCCGGCGCCCCGCCGGCCGCCCCCGTCACCACCGGGGTGCCGTACCGGCTCGCCGCGGGCGACGGCCACTCGCTGGCCCAGAGCGGGAGCACCCTCACCACCTCCGCCACCGCCGACACCGCCGCCCAGCAGTGGACCTTCGCCCCCACCGGCGACGGCTTCTACACCATCGCCAACGCCGGCTCCGGCAAGCTGCTCGGCGTCGACTCCCGCGGCAACGCCGGACGCGCCTGGGGCGCCGCCCCCACGCTCGCCGCCCGCGGCAGCAGCCCGACCGTCGGCCAGCAGTGGTCCGTCCAGACGGTGGTCACCAGCCCGGCGGGCAGCGGCCCGTCCACCCCCACCGGCGGCTACCGCCTGGTCAACCGCTACAGCGACCTCGCGCTCAGCCTCACCACCGGGGCCCAGGCCGTGACCACCTCCCCCCAGCGCACCTGGGACAACCCCGGCAGCACCGCCGACACCCGCCCGGTCACCGCCCAGACCCTCACCCTCACCCCGGCCGGCGCCGCCCCGGTCCTCGACGGCACCCACGTGCTGTCCACCGGCGGCAAGGCGCTGGACGTCCCCGACTGGTCCACCACCCCGGGCACCCGGCTCGACACCTGGACCACCAACGGGGGCCGGAACCAGGGCTGGACCTTCGCCCGGCAGGCCGACGGCTCGTACACCCTCACCAACCTCCACTCCCGGCTGTGCGCGGACGGCCGGGGCGGCGCCACCGCACCCGGCACCCCGGTGATCCAGTGGACCTGCACCGGCGGCGACAACCAGCGCTGGACCGCCACCCGGCTCCCCTCCGGTGCCTACACCCTGACCAACCGCCGCCGCGGACTCCTGCTGACCACGGCCGGACCGGCCGACGGCGACCTGCTGGCCCAACAACCGGACAGCGGATCGCCGTTGCAGCGGTGGACGCTGGACTGACCCACCGCCACCCGGCCGCCCCCCCCCCCCCCCCC
>NZ_JBHYGR010000195.1:0-14012 GCF_042738155.1 Kitasatospora sp. NPDC059088
GCGCCGGTCAGCGGTGGGCGCTGAACTGCACCACCTGCTGGTAGGTCGGACGGTTCTGCCAGGTGGTCTTGGCGTCCGTCACCCCGCCCAGCGGGCGCTGGATGACGGTGTCGGCGCACCACTGGTCGCCCGCCGTGCAGTCCGCGTCGCCCGGGTAGACCTGGGCGGGGGTCTGGGCGGCGGCCTTGGCCAGGGTGGTCTGCAGCACGGTGCGGCAGGCCGCGAGGTCGCCCCCGCCGCAGAACGGGCGGGCCAGCGGGCCGGCGACCGGGTCGCCGAGGACGGCGCGCAGGTCCTTGTCCAGGTAGCTCCACCAGCCGTACTGGAAGGCCGAACCCTTGTGCGGGATGCCCTCGTTGGCGCTCACCGGGCCGCCGCCGGTCGCGCCGGTCTGGCCGCCGGAGGGCGACTCGTTGATCTGCAGGGCGCCGGTCAGCGCCGAGAACAGCTGGTCACCGAGCCCGGGCCGCATGACGCCGTCGGCGACCAGCGGCCACCAGGCGTCCATCACCCGGATCGCGGCCGCGTCCGCGTAGGCGTGACTGCCCGCCGAGGTCTCCTTGCGCTGGGCGCCGTCGGCGAGCCAGGCCTCCAGCTGCTGGAGCGCGGTGGCGGCGGCCGGGTCGGTGACCGGGGCGCTGCGCAGCACCCGGATCAGGTCGGGAAGGACGTCCTCGGCCCGCAGGTCGGCCAGGGCGGCGCTCTCCATGGCCTGGGTGAGAGTGACCCGGCTCGCCTTGCCGCCGCCCTGGAGCAGCGCCTTGACCCGGTCGTCGAGCAGGTTGGCGCGGTGCACCGAGCCGTTGCCGAAGCCGGCCGCCGTGAACCCGTCCGCCTGCTTGTTGTTCCAGGAGACGTAGTAGTCCTGGTTGACGGACTGCGGGTGCTCGGCCGGCGGGGTGTACCGGGCGGTGTTGGTGGCGGGGTCGAAGTCGGCCCACTCGTAGGCGGGTCGGGCGAGCACGGGCAGTCCGGCGTCCACCCCGGGGGCGCGCACCGGGTTGCTGCCGGAGTTGTAGTAGGCGATGTCGCGGGAGTCGGCGTAGAACCAGTTGAAGGTGTAGTTGATGTCCTGCGCGGCCCGCTGGAAGCTCGGCGCGTCGTGCACCGCGCCGGGGTCGTTCAACTCCTGGAAGCCAATGATGGAATCGGCCTCGTGGCGGTAGGTGGAGCGCAGCGAGGTGAAGGCGACGGGCGCCCCGCCGACGGTGCCGCGGGCCGTCACCAGGCCGTAGTTCGAGCGGTACATCACCAGGGTGTAGGAGCCCGCCGCGGTGGAGTCGGCGGTGGTCGGGCTCCAGGCGTCCTTGCGCTCCAGCCGGTCGAAGGGCAGGCACTGCCCGTGCCAGAGGTAGGAGTCGGCGGCGGTGGTGACCGGGGAGCCGTCGGTGGTGCAGAGCGGGACGGCGTAGGTGTCGGTGATGTCCTGCCCGGCCGAGGTGGCGCTCCAGGCGTAGTCCTGGCCGCGGCCGAGCTGCACGTAGAAGCTGAGGCCGGCGAAGGCCGCGCCGCGGGCGCTGATCCCGGGGCCCTGGATCTCCTCCAGCATCAGCAACTGCGGGGCGAAGTAGCCGGTCTGGGGGCCGAACACGGCGACCGGGTGGCCGTCGTCGGTGTGCGCGCCGGAGACCAGCAGGGCGTTGGACATGCCGTGCTTGGCGGTGAGCAGGTTGCCGGGCAGGACGCCGTCCGCCTTCGTGGTCGCGGAGTTCGCCGAGCCGGTGGCGTCGTAGACCACCTTCTCCGGCACCACCGAGCCCGGGTCCGGCAGGGCCTGGCCCTGCGGGGCGTCCGGCACCGTCGCGTACGGGAAGCTCTGGCCGTCGTGCAGGGTGCGGACGGCCTCCGGGTCGTCGGACTCGCGCAGCGACTTCCACAGCGCGTCCCCGGCGTCCTTGCCGTACCGGGCCTCGGCGGTCGACTTGACCTGGGCGGAGGCGAGTTCACCGCCGCCGCCGGCGCCGAACAGCGCGCCGACCACGGAGGCCAGGGCGACCAGGTCGGTCAGCTTGAACGGCTCGATCGAACCGGCGTTGGTGATCGGGTCGATGTGGCCGGTGAGGTCGTACTCGCCGGGGAAGGTCCGGGCGTTGTACGCCTGGCTCGCGTACTGGTTGATGCCGTCCAGGTACGCGTTGGCGTCCGCGAGTGCCTGGGTGGCCCGGCCGCCGCGGGCGGCGAGCGCGTCGATCTGCTGCTGCAGCTCGGCCTCGGTGTACGGCGCGGCCTGCCAGAAGCTCTGCTCCAGCTGCCGGTTGGCGGCCGCGCCGCCCGCGAAGCCGGACAGCTGGCCGCGGCCGACGTGCCGGAACAGGTCCATCACCCAGAGCCGGTCCTGCGCGGCCGCGTAGCCCGCGCCGAACTCGGTGCCGTAGCGGGTGGTGCCGCTGATGTGCGGGACGCCGGTGGCCTTGTCGCGCACGATCGTCACGTCCGCGCGCGGGCTGACGGTGCTGGCCACCTGGTCGGCGGGGACGCCGAAGGAGGCGTCGTTGAAGAAGTTCCGCAACCCGGCCTCGGTCAGCCCCGGGTAGCCGGAGGCCAGGGCCGAGTACGGGCCGAGCTGGTCGTCGGTGTGCGCCGGGCGGCTGCCGAACATCCGGTTGAGCAGGATCTCGGCGAGGGTGGCGTTGCCGTTCTCGCCGGGCGGGAGGATGTCGGTGCAGCGGCCGCCGCAGTAGTCGGGGGCGGCGGCCGGGGTGGGGGAGGCGGTGGCGGGGGCGGTCAGGGCGGCGGTGACGAACAGGGCCGACGCGAGCGCGACGGCCGCGGACCGGAGGGGGTGGGGGCGTGTGCGTGGGGGCAAGGCGAGCTCCTCCGTCGAAGCCACGGGGAGTCGACGGTAGGGGTGCTACTGGCCGGTTGGCTAGTGGCGTGCATGCCATTTCGCCCGCGAGGTGCCGGAGTTGGGGGTGTCGGGCGTCGGGTGTCGGGGGCCGGGCGAGGGGGCGGACGGCCTCCGGCGGGCCGGGGTGTCGGCGGGGTCGGTTAGGGTCGCTCGCGGTAGTGGGTGATCTTCCGGCGCGGGGCGGCGGGGCAAGGGGTGCGTGGTGGGGCGGGAGCTGCTGGCTGCTGGTGGGTCGTGCTGGGGGCGGGCGTACCTGGACCTCGGGGCCGCGGGGGAGGAGCCGCCGCGGGTGGTCGAGGGGTTCGCCCTGCTCGGGGAGGCCTGTTACGAGGGCTGGGAGGGGCCCGCGGCGGTGCTGCTGGACGGGGCGAGCGGGGCGGTGTTCCTCGGGCGGCCGGGGGACGACGGGGCGCTGCGGCGGGACTTGCTGGCCAGCAGCACGGCGTGTCTGGTGGCGCTGGCGCGGGTGGTCGAGGGGCTCGGCGGGGCAGCGGAGTACGGGCCCGCCGGAGTGGCCGAGGTCGTGGAGACCGGACGGCGGCTGCTGCGGGAGGCCGATCCGGAGCTGTACCGGCGGACGGGTGGCCGGCCCGCCCACTGGGAGGCGGCGGTGACGGTCCGTGCCCTGGCGTGGGGTGCCGGGCCGGGCGGGCCGGGGGAGTCGGCGTACGCCGTCACTCCGGCCCTGGTGGCGGACCTGGCGACGGCGGAGGGGGAGGGCGGCGTCCGTCGCTTCGGGGAGGACGAGCTGCCCGCGAACGTGACGCACGGTCCGACCCGGCGGCTGCTGACCGAGGTCGGCCTGCCGGTGTCCGGGCGGTGCGTGCTGGAGGTCGATGCCGAAGGGCCGCTGGAGGGTTACGAGCCCGAGGACGACGAGGAGGAGCCCTCGGAGCGGGCGTACCAGCGCGGGTTCCCGGTGCTCGGCGGGTGGATGTACGACTTCGACGTGCTGCTCGACGGCGCGACCGGGCGGGTCGAGCTCACCGATGTGTGGGGCGACGGCGGGACGGCCGCCTACCTGCACCGCGACCTCTCCGCGCTGCTGTACACGCTCTGGACCTTCCACCGGCTGCGCGCCGCGCGGGAGGAGGCGTACCGGGAGCGGAAGGAAGCCCCCTGGTCGGTCTTCGACCCGTGCGAGCTGTTCGACGGCGCGGCCGAGGAGGCGCTGCGGGCGATCGATCCGGAGGCGTTCGCGAGCGAGGAGCACTTCTGGCCGATCCGGATCGACGACGGGCACATGGGCAGTCTGCTGGAGTAGCCGAATTGGCAGGTGGGAACGTGAGTGAGGGTGGGTCGGTGCGGACGCTGGTGGGGGTGGTGCGGCGGCAGAAGAAGCTGCTGCTCCTGTCGGGGGTCACGGTGGCGGTGACGGTCGGGGCGGCCGCGCTGCTGGTGTGGGCGGAGGTGCTGCTCGGGGGGAGCGTGGTGGTCGGGGCGGCCGGGCTGGTGGTGCTGTTGTTCCTGGTGACCTTCGGCAATGCGGCGATGCTGATCGCGGTCGATGACGCTCTGCGGGGGCGGGCGGTCGGGGTGTGGTCCAGTTGTGCGCGGGCGGCGGGGCGGTTGCCGGTCATCGCGGGCTGGGCGGTCGGCGGGGCCCTGACCATCCTGGTGGGAGCGGTACTGCTGGTCGGGGCCAGCTGGGTGATGGTGGGCTACCTGGTGCTGCCGGCGATGGTGCTCGACGGTGTCGGGATCCGCGAGGCGCTGCGGAGGTCCCGGGAGGTGCACCGGCGTGAGGGCTGGACGAGTGTGCGGGGTTCGAGCTGGGTGGCCCTGCCGGTGGTGCTGACCTTGCTCCCGTCGCTGGTGGCCCTGGTCCTGGGCTTCACCGTGAAGGACCGGGTGCTCGGTGTGCTGTCGGTCGCGGGCGCGGCGGTGTGTCTGGGCGGTGGGTTGGCGGTGACGGCGAGTCTGTCCGGGGTGTTCCGGGTCCGCTACTACCGGGAGGCCATGGGGGGACCGGTCGAGGCCGTGCCGGTGCAGCCGGTGCAGCCGGTGTTGCACGTGTCGCCCGTGGAGTAGGACGCGTGCGGGCCGGCAGCCGCAGGGGCGGCGGCCGGCCCGGTGCCGTGCCCGGCTCAGTCGGGCAGGTGCGGGGGCGCCGGTCAGGGCTTGAGGACGAGGCGGATGGGGTTGCCTTCCTTGCGCTCCAGGGCCTGGACGGCGCGGGCGGCGTCGGCGAGCGGGAAGGTGCCGCTGACCGAGCGGGCGAAGTCGAGGCGGCCGCCGCGGACCAGGTCGACCAGGTCGATGACGTCCTGGCCGTCGGAGCCGTAGTGGCCGAGGATCTGCTGGCGCAGGTAGCTGACCATGGTGCCCTTGGTGATGGTCAGCGGCTTGTCGGTGAGGCCGACCAGGACCAGGCGGCCGCGTTCGCCGAGGGCGGCCACGGCCTGTTCGCGGACGGCGGCGACACCGGCGAAGTCGAAGGCGGCGGCGAGGGGACGGCCGGCGGTGGCCGTGCGCAGGCGGTCGGCGAACCGCGGGTCGGTGGGGTCGAGGGCGGCGTCGGCGCCGAAGGCGAGGGCGCGCTCGCGGGCGGCGGGGAGCGGGTCGACGGCGACGATCGGGAAGGCGCCGATGGCGCGCAGCAGCTGGACGCCGTGGGCGCCGAGTCCGCCGACGCCCCAGACGCCGACCGGCTCGGCGGGTCGGACGGCGCCGGTGCCGGTGATGGCGGCCCAGGGGGTGGAGACCGCGTCGGGGATGAAGCAGGCCTGCTCGAAGGGGAGTTCGTCGGGTATCGGGACGAGCGTGGTGGCGGTGGCGAGGGCGTACTCGGCCCAGCCGCCGTCGTAGTCCACGCCGCGGGTGTGCACCCGGCCGTTGCGGGTCTCGCCGGCCTGGAGCAGCACCCGGTCGCCGACGGCGGCGGTGGTGACGCCCTCGCCGAGGGTGTGCACGGTGCCCGCGACCTCGTGGCCGAGGGTGACCTTGTCCCCGTCGAGGAGGAAGGGCTTGAGGGTGCCGTCGATGAGGTGGACGTCGGAGAGGCAGACGCCCGCGGCCTCGACCTTGATCAGCACCTCGCCCGGGCCGGGGGTCGGGACGGGCACCTCCTCGACGGCGAACGCGCCCTTGGTGACGTCGAGGCGGCCGGCGAGCATCGTGGCGGTCATCGGGACTTCCCTTCTGCCGGGGGTGGCGGGGCCGGGGGAGTGCTCCGTCATCCCAAACTTGCTTGTTAGCCAACAAGCAAGTTCAACCCTAGCATGGTGCCATGCCCACGCACGATGACCCGGCCACCCGCGCGACCGCTCCGCAGGGGCCCCCACCCCGCCGCACCCAGGCCGAACGGCGCGCCCACGCCGAGGCGGCGCTGATCGCCGCCGCCGCCCGGCTGATCGCCGAGCACGGCAGCACCGGGGTCACCCTGGCCAGGGTGGGGGAGGAGGCGGGTTTCAGCCGGGGGCTGGCCACCCACTACTTCGGCTCCAAGGCCGCGCTGCTCGCCCGGCTGCAGGAGGAGGCGCTGGCCGAGGCGATGGCGGCGGCCGCGCCCGAGCGCAGTGGCGCCGGGGCGGCGGAGGAGCTGTGCCGCTTCGCCCGGGGCGTGCTGGAGGGCGTGCGGCACCCGACCGACCTGGGCCGGGCCTTCGTGGTGCTGGGGGCCGAGGCGCTGGCGGGCACCTCCGAACTGACGCCGGCGGTGGCGGAGCTGGACGCCCGGACGCGCGGCTGGGTGGCGGACGTGGTCGGCCAGGGCCTGGCGGACGGGGAGCTGCGGGCCGGGGCGGGCGCAGGGGTGGAGGTCGGAGCCGGGGTCGGTCCCGGCGCAGGGGTGGATGCCGGGGCCTTCGCGTTCGCCTTCGTGGGACTGCTCAAGGGGCTGGTGGTGCAGGCGGCGGCCGCGCCGGAGGCCTTCGACGTGGCGACGGCGACGGTGGAGGCGGAGCGCTGGATCCGCTTGGCGCTCGGCGCGGCCTGAGGGCCGGCGGGGCTTCCGACGGAACTGCCGGCGGAACGGACTACCGCCCGGAGCGGCTGCGGGCCGGGGGCGTCGCGATGCGGACCCGGGTGGTGGCAGGCGCCTGCTCCAGGTCGTCCAGCTGGGCGAGGATGGTGGCGCGCAGCTCGTCGTCGTCCTCGAACCGGTGGTCCTGGAAGAGGGTGTAGCCCGTCCACATCAGGTTGGCGCACACCCGGGCCGGCACCCGGCCGGTCTGCGCGCCCATGCCGACCAGGGCCACCGACCGGATGCTGTCCGGCACGAGCAGGTTCTGCCGGTGGACGGCCTGGAAGGCGGCGGCGCAGGCGAGGGCGACGTTCAAGGTCTCGCTCACGTTCTGCGAGGAGGTCTGCATCGTGGGCGCCGAGATCAGGAACTTCGGGTTGACCGCACCGGAGGGCACGCAGACCGCGCTGCCCACCGGCAGCGTGCCCGCGTGGGCGCTGCGTATCCTCCGCTGCACCTTCAGCTGGATGCCCGCCCCCAGGTGGCGCTTGATCGCGGCGTCCGCCCCGCCGTCCATCCGGCCCTTGGAATTGGTCGGGCTGACCCAGGCGTCGACCTGCTCGGTGAGGATCGAGCCCTGCCGGATCTCGATGCCGGGGGTGTCGGCGAAGGCGGCCCGCCAGGACTCGACCACCGAGGCGTTGAGGTCCGTCAGCACCACCCTGAGCGGGGACTGCGCGCGGTCCGTCGTCATGCGGCAACTCCTTTCGTACGGGGAGGGGTTCTCCCTGTCGTTCTCCGTGTCGTTCTCCCGGTCGAATCCGACGCTAGCGGGTGCCACTGACAATCCGTCCGGGGCCGTTCGGGCTGGTGGAGCGCCGGGTGGACCGTCGGGTGGACCGTCGGGTGGAGCGACGGGTCGGAATGTCGGTGCGGGCTGTTAGGAAGGTGTCGTCCGCCGGAGAGCTGACGGACCGTCATTCGACGCCTTTCCGTGACCAGACCAGCCGGAGTACCACCATGAGCGCTGCCGACACCTCCGCCACCGACCAGCCCGGAACGAACGACCCGAACGACCCGTTGGCCCTCGCGGAGCTGTTCCGGGGCGGCGGCGAGCCGTGGCTGCCGGTGCTCAAGCCGGTGATCGAGGCGCAGCCCGGTGCGGCCTCGTTCATCGGCCCGGAGCGCGGGTCGGAGGTCGTGCCGGTCCGCGAGCTGACCTTCCAGGCGCTCAAGCCGCACGCCCCGCACCGGTGGAAGGTGGTGGTCTTCGGGCAGAACCCGTACCCGCGCCCGGAGAGCGCCACCGGCATCGCGATGTTCGACAACGCCTTCCACGACTGGAAGGACAGCCAGTTCGGCCGGGTGATCAGCATTCGCTGCATCATCAAGGCCGCGGCGATGTGGAAGTACGGCATACCCAAGAAGACGCCGATCGCGGACATCCGCGCGCTGTTGAAGAAGGAGGAGACGGTCCAGCCGCCGGAGTGGTTCCAGGCGATGCTGACCCAGGGCGTGCTGCTGCTGAACGCGGCGCTGACCGCCAGCGCGGACGGCGCGATGGGCCCGGAGCAGCACACCGGGTTCTGGCGGCCGGTGGCCGAGCGGATCGTGGAGGAGATCCTGCGGGCCAAGCAGCAGGCGGGGGAGGAGGACCGGGGGGTGGTCTTCGCCTGGTGGGGTGCGCACGCGCGCAGCTTGAAGAGCGTGGTGCAGCGGTTGGAGAAGAAGTACCCGGGGGTCGAGGTCCGGCACATCGACCACGCCAACCCGGCGGCCCAGGGCGACATCTTCTGCGACAACGAGCACTTCGCCGCGGTGAACGCCGCGCTCGCCTCGCTCGGCGCGGACGGGATCGACTGGCTGCCGAGCAAGGGCTGGGACGCCGCCGCGGCCGCGGCCGGGGGCGCCGACGGCGGTGTCGCCGAGCGGATGGGCGCGTTCATCGCGTCCACCATGGAGCTGCACCAGCTGTACCTGGACCGGCTCGCCGGGGTGAAGGACGAGGGTCTCGATCTCCCGGCCATCAGCGGGGTGTTCGACACGCCGCTGATGGACTTCCGGGAGGCGGTGGCCCCGGTGGCCGAGCTGCTGCGCGGGCTGGACCGGCACGTCACGTCGTCGCACGAGTTCGGCAGGCGGCGGGCGGACGAATGGGCGGCGGAGCGCGCGGCCGGGCAGGTGGCCGGTCGGGCGGACGGGCGCGGGGGCGCGGGGGTGCCCGACGGGCTGTCCGCGGACGCGATCGC
The DNA here is from genome assembly GCF_042738155.1 of Kitasatospora sp. NPDC059088. Taxonomy (NCBI): domain Bacteria; kingdom Bacillati; phylum Actinomycetota; class Actinomycetes; order Kitasatosporales; family Streptomycetaceae; genus Kitasatospora; species Kitasatospora sp. NPDC059088. The sequence continues at coordinate 9,002 of NZ_JBHYGR010000195.1, forward strand.
CGCGCTGTACCTGTACACCTGCGAGTCGGCGTTCTACCGGGAGATCAACGCGGTGCTGCGCTCCCCGGACCGGGCCCGGCTGGTGCCGTACCTGCCGTACCTGCGGCTGCTGTTCGGGGCGGTGTCGCAGCTGCCGGTGCGGACGGAGCCGCTCTGGCGCGGGGTGGCGCTGGACCTGCGCAAGCAGTACCCGCTGGGGCGGACGGTGACGTGGTGGGGGGTGTCCTCCTGCACCTCCGAGCCGGGTGTGGCGAAGTCCTTCCTGGGCAGCCGGGGCAAGCGGACGCTGTTCGAGGTGCGGCCGCTGCGCGCCACGGGCATCCAGCGGTTCTCGGCGTTCACGGGGGAGGAGGAGTACATCCTGCTGCCCGGCACCCAGTTGGAGGTCACGGACGTGCAGGTTCAGCGCGGCGGGCTGTGCACCGTGACGCTGACCGAGGTCGCGGGGGCGCCGCTGGTGTCCTGAGCCCGTGGCCCGGACGCCCCGGACGCCCCGGACGCCCCGGACAACCCGGACGGCCCCGACGCCCCGGCGCGCCAACGCCCCTTCGCCGAGCGGCCGTCGGGGCGGAGGGGTTCGTGGACCGACCGCCCGGGCGGCGGGGGCCCTCGCCCGGTCCGGTCCGGCCCCCGCCCGGTCGGCGCCCGCCTGCCGCCGGGCCGTGCCGTACGGGGCGCCGCCGGATAAGCCAATGGGAGTTCCCCGCGAGTTGCGCCCCGATTCCCGGGCGCGGTGGGCGGGTTGTCGAATCGACCCATTCGGGAGGGGGCGCTGCCGCCCGCTGGCCGGTTATCGCCAACTATTGAGCGTGCTCACTCAGCTGAGGTACAGTCATCAGCGGTTGATCGGCACACTATTCATCATCCTCGATGGCAGAACCGACCAGGCGGCACGACCGGCCTCCGCAGAGCGGCGATCCAGTGACGGATCGAATGAGTTCTGACATCTTTTCCAGAAAGGCCGCTTCGGAGACCATGGACTTTCCGGACGACCTCGGGCCAAAAGCCGGACTTCCTGGATGGCGCCCGTGAACGGCCAGATACTCCCCGACAAATGGTTCGTTTCCCGAGAATTGCGTCCGGAGGCGCCGGTCAGGCTCGTCTGCTTCCCCTATGCGGGCGGCGCCACGTCCATCTACGCCCGCTGGCCGGCCGCGCTCGGCCCCGAGGTCGAGGTCGCCGCGCTGGCCCTGCCGGGCCGGGAGCGCCGCCTCGGTGAGCCCGCGGCCGTCGACGTGGAGCGGATCGCCGAGGCCGTCGCGGCCACGGCCGACCGCCCGTACGCGCTGTTCGGCCACTCGATGGGCGGCCTGCTGGCCTTCGAGGTGGTCCGGTGGCTGCGCCGGTCCGGGGCCGAACTGCCCCTCCACCTCTTCGTGTCGGGCTGCCCGCGGCCCGACCTGCCGCGGGGCGACGACATCTTCGACGGCCTGTCGGCGCTGCCGGACGACGCCATGCTCCAGCGGCTGGTGCGCGGCGGTGGCCTGCCCGCCTTCGTACTGGACGAGCCGGAACTGCTGGAACTCGTCCTGCCCGTCTGCCGGGCCGACTTCGGCTGGTTGGACGCCTACGACTGCGGTGACGAACCGCCGGTGCCGGTACCGATCACCGCCTTCGTCGGCAACGAGGACGCCTCGGCCCGGCCCGAGGACGCGGCCGGCTGGGCCGCGCACACCACCGGACCGTTCGCCCGACACGTCCTGCCGGGCGGTCACTTCTTCCTCGACGACAACCTGGACGCGATCAGCCGGGCCGTTCGTGCCGGGATCGGGAGCCCCGTGGCGTGACGCCGCGGGCCCCGGCAGGGGGCCCCGAGACAGGCAGGCCCCAGTCCGCGACGGTTGGAACGACGAGGTCAGGAACTGCGATGGCGGATGGAACCACCGGGTCGGCCGGGCCCGGGGCGGAGGGGGCGCGGATCGCCCGGGCGGCCCACGGCCAGGAACTGGTCTGGCGGACCGGCCGGCGCTCCGGGGGCCTGCTGCTCCAGCACGTGGCCGACACCTTCCGGTTGGACGCCGCGGTCGACGAGGAGCAGGTCCGTTCGGCGCTGGCCGCGCTGACCGCCCGGCACACCGCGCTGCGGACCTCGGTACGGGTGCTGGACGGCGAGCTGCGGCAGGTGGTCCACCCGGGGATCGACCTGCCGGTGGAGTTCACCGACCTCAGCGGTCCGGACGACGGCAAGCGCGCCGAGCGGCTCGCCGAGATCGCCGACCAGGCTGCCGTGCTGCCCTTCGACCCGGCCCGGGCGCCGCTGTGGCGGGCCGTCGCCGTCCGGCTCGGTGAGGCGGACTGGGCGGTGGTCCTGGTCGCCCACCAACTGGTCTGCGACCCGGCCTCGTTGTTCCTGCTGAACGCCGAACTCGCCGAACTGTGCGCCGCCGAGGAGCAGGGCCGGGCCCCGGTGCTGCCGGACCGGCTGCTGGACTTCGCCGACCACGCGGACCGGCAGCACGGGCGGGACCGGTACGAGCGGGCGCGCCGGCGCGGGCGGGACCGGCGGTACGAGCAGGACCGGCAGTACGAACGGGACCGGCTGGAACCCCACGCGGACACGGCCGAGTTCTGGCGCTCCCGGCTGGCCGGACGGCCGTCCGGGCACGGCCTCCCGCTGGACCGGCCCCGCCCGGCCGTCCGCGCCTTCGCGGGCGCCGAGGTCCGCGCCGAGTTCCCGTCCGGCCTGGCGGCCGCGCTGCGGGCGGGCGCCCGCCGGCTCGGCGGGTCGCCGGCCCCGGTGCTGCTGGCCGGTTACGCGGCGCTGCTGCACCAACGCTCCGGCCGGACCGACCACCTGATCGGCGTGCCCGTCTCGGGCCGGCGCGGCCCCGAGACGCTGTCGCTGGTCGGGGCGCTGGCCGGCCAGGTGGTGCTGCGGCTGGACACCTCCGGCGACCCGTCCTTCGCCGCGCTGGTGGAGCGCGTCCGGGACGTCGCCTCGGCCGCCTGGCAGCACCAGGAGCTGCCCGTCGCGGAGTTGGCGGACCTGGCGGACCTGCAGGACGTCGCGGACCAGGCGGAGCCGTCCGCCGGGCAGCCGCCGGGCGCGCCCGTCCACCAGCTGGCGTTCACCCTCGCCGAGGGCGAGCTCGGCGCCCCCTGCGGGTACGCCGAGGACGACCTGCTGCTCGAAGTGGCCGACCGCGCCGCCCGGTTGGTGTACGACACCGAGCTGTTCGCCCCCGCCACCGCGCGCGCCCTGCTCGACGACTACCTGGCGCTGCTCGCCGCCGGTCTCGCCGAGCCGGCCGCCCCGCTGTCCGGCCTGCCCGCGGCCGCCGCCGACCGGACACCTGCTGCCCGCCCGGCACCCGCCACCGGCCCGGCACCTGCCACCGGTCGGACCCCCGCCGCCCGCCCGGCACCCGGCGCGGGCGGGGACGGCCGGGCCGAGAGTTTCCCCACCGGCAGCCCCGGACCGGCCGGGCCGGAGGGTCCGGGCGAGGGCCGGTCCGCCCCATCGGTTCTTCTGAGGAGCACGCAATGACGGTGACCGGTCGGATCGTCGGCATCCCGAGCGAGGTGTGGCACGAGGAGGTGCTGGCACCCCAGTTCGCCTACGAGGCCGAGCACCTGCTGCGGCACTACGTGGCGATCGAGAAGGTGCTGCTGCTGGAGTACCGGCGGATGGAGCTGGTCGACGGCCCCGGCACCGCCGCGATCGCCGCCCGCCTGGACACCGTCGACCAGGACGGCATCCGGGCGAACCCGAGCGAGAACATGTCGGACATCTCCTTCGCCCTGGAACGGCACGTCGCGGCCGGCCCGGTCCCGCCGTTCGCCGCCTGGCACGCCGACCGCAGCCGCAACGACCTCCAGGTCTGCGCCCAGCTGCTCTCCGCCCGCGAGCAGGTCCGGGCGCTGGCCGCCGACCTGCTGGCCTTCGACGCGGCCGTCCGGGCGCTCGCCGCAGGCGCCGTCGAGGTGCCGATGCCCGGCTACACCCACGCCCAGGCCGCCCAGGTGATCAGCCCCGGCTTCTACCTGGCCGCGCTGTCCAGCGAGACGCTGACCGCCGTGCGCCGACTGCTGGCCGCGTACGACGAGATCGACGCCTGCCCGCTCGGCGCGGGCAGCATGGCCGGGCAGGAACTCGACTGGGACCGCTCCCGGATGGCCGGGCTGCTCGGCTTCGCCCGGCCCCAGCCGCACGCCCTGGTCGCCGTCGCCTCGCGCGGCTGGGCGCTGGCGATCGCGGCCGAGGCGGCGAACTTCGCCGTCGCGCTGAGCCGCTTCACCACCGACCTGATGGCCTGGGGCGGCAGCGCCCACGGCTTCCTCGACCTCCCGGACGAGCTGTCCGGGATCTCCGCCGCGATGCCGCAGAAGAAGAACTTCCCCGTGCTGGAGCGGATCCGCGGCCGCTGCGCGCTGGTCGCGGGCAGCGCGGCCGAACTGGCGGCGGCCCAGCGCAACACCCCGTACACCAACACCGTCGAGGTGTCCAAGGAGGCCGGCGCCCACCTGCGGGTGCAGACCGAGGCGCTGCGCTCGACCTTGCGGCTGGCGCACGCGGTGGTCACCGGGCTGGTGTTCCGCACCGACCGGATGCGGGCGGCCTGCGAGGGCGAGTTCCTCGGCGGCTTCACCCTGGCCAACCGGCTGACCCTGGACGAGGGCGTGCCCTGGCGGACGGCGCAGATCATCGCCGGGCGCTACATCAAGGCCGCGCTGGACAAGGGCCTGGCCCCGGCCGACGGGGACGCGGCGCTGCTGGCGGCGGTCGCGGAGGAGGCCGGGCACCGGCTGGCCGGGCCGCAGGCGCTGCTGGCGGCCTCGCTGAGCGTCGAGGCGGGCCTGCGCGCCAAGACCTCGGTCGGCTCGACCCACCCCGACCAGGTCCGCGCCACCCTCGCCGAACTCGATGCCGAGCAGGAGCGGTTGACCGAGTGCTGGGCGGAGCGGGCCGCGGTCGCGGGGGCGGCCGCGGACGAGGTCACGGCGCTGCTCGCGGCCCCGGCGGACTCCCCGGCGCAGCGGTGACCCCGCCCTCCGCCGCGCGCCCGCCCTC
>NZ_JBHYGR010000196.1:0-13656 GCF_042738155.1 Kitasatospora sp. NPDC059088
CCGGTGGGGGGGGGGGGCCCCGCGGGCCCCCCACCCCGAGAGCACGGTAGCGGCTCCGCGATGGTCACTGGATCCTGAGCGGATCATCCGGTCCTCGAATTTTCCGCGGAAAATTCCCGTCCTCGGCCAGACATACGGTCAGTGAGCTCCTGATACGGATGTCCTCGGGTCTCAGGCCTCAGGTCTCAGACGTCACGCTGCCAGCGATCGCCGGCGAACCGGGACAGCGAAACCTCCAGGTCGAACGGCAGCACCTCGGTCGCGCCCAGCTCCCACACCCTGACCCAGCCTTTCGAGTCGGTGAGGGACCCGCGGCGTCTTCAGGCCCGCTACCGGCCTCATCAGAAGACAGTACGAGACGTTCACACCCGGGGCGTCGACCTCCGCGTTCCTGAGGGACCGCACCCTGCGCACCCGTACCTCCGCCACGTGCTCCCATCGCAGCCGTAGCCTGCGGCCCTCGTTGAGTTCCACGCCCTCGCTGTCGAGGCGCAGTCGTGTAGCTACCGCGGGCAAGGCCACTGCCGCCAGGGCCAGCACGGTGAGCACTCCCAGAGGCAGCGGCCACCAGCGCGCCAGGAGCAACCAGGTCTGGCGCAAGTCGGCCAGGAAGCCCGAGCCCGAGGACACCGGGGAGACCACCAGAAGGAACACGGAGGTCAGTACCGACACATCGAAGGTCAACGCGTGCAGGACCTTGACGCTGCGACCACTGCTCCTTAGCTCACCACCTCGAGTGGCTCGCCGGAACCCTTGGGCATCCCGCTCAGCGCCTCAGCTGCGAGCCGCTCCCTCAGCACGGCGTGGCGGAACTGGTAGACCGCGCCGACTCGCCGCAGCACGCCCAACCGGCGGCCCTCCTCGAGGAAGCCCAGCACATCCCGGGGCAGACGTCGCCGCCACGCCAGGACGAGGCGCGTGGCGCTCCAACGACCCCATCGACTGAGGGCCATCAGCACAGCGGCCGAGCACGACCAGGCGATGACGAACCCACCGGTGATGAGCAGCGGTTTGCCATTGAGCCAGTGGAAGAATGCCAGGGTGGTCACCGCGACGGCTGATGCGACCACTGCGGATTCGACAAGGGCGATCCTGCGCTCCGCACGCGACAACTGCCGGGGCCTGGCTGCCATGTCGGACTCGGCCGACCGTGTCAGAAGCACACCGGAAAGCAGGGGAAGAGCAAAGAGGCACAGACTCGCGGCCATACTGCCGGGCAGGGCCGCGCCGACGGCTGTGGTCGTGACGGCCGATGCCGCCAGGAGCAGCGGTCCACGGCTTCCGGACGCCGGCCGGCGTGGGCGCTCGTCGAACCCGCTGACCAGGTGCCGTGTGACGCTCCTTCCGAACGCCGTCGCGATGACGGCGACCGCGGCGACGGCGCCGAGCACCTGGCCCACTCCCAGGATCCCGAGCCCTGGCCGCGGGGGAGCGGCTCCCAGGAGGGCGGACAGCCATGCGATCGCATAGCTCGCGGACGTGCCGAGGACGGCCACGGCGACGATGACTACGGCGCCCCAGACGCCTGGCTCGGTCAGCCGGCTCTGTAGCTGCCACCACGCGATGTCCTGAGTACGTCGGCGGTGTAACTCGTGCGCCAGGAAACGGAAGTGCGTGAGCGCCTTGCCGGGCCTCCAGCGCTGGACCGGTCCGGGCCGGTGGGGCGGCCGTGGTCCCAGCGTGCTTACGGAGGGGATCAGGCTGTCTAGGAGATGGCCCTCGACGTCCGCCTGCGCGGGCAGCTTCGTCGCGTCGAGCAGCTCGCGAGGGTCGGAGTCCTTCGAGGCGTAAACCGTCGCGGTGAGCCAGAGCATCAGGGGCGAGGAGAGCGTCCTCGCGACCGGGCCTTCGGGGTCGTTCTCCATCGCGTCGAAGAGCGACTGCCAGGACTCGGCCCGGTTCTGATGACACATCTGGGAGAGATACGCCCTTCCGGCCTCGGGCGGGACCGGGTGGGCGCACAGAACCGGAACACTGCGGAGAAAGGGCACCTCGTCGACGGCCTTCTGATGCGCCTCGGGCCTGGACGTCAGAACCAGGGTGTCTTCCGACCCGAATGCCTGCTTCAGTCCTCTGGCGGCTCTTTCGCGAATCAGCGGGAACAGCTCGTCGAATCCGTCCAGCACCGGCACGATCCGCCGACTCTGTACGAGCGACCTCACGACATCGTGCTCAAGACCTTTGACGAGTCCTCCGTACTCCTCGTGCACCCTCCTGGTGACCCACGTCCGGAGGTCGATGTCCGGGTCCCAGTCTGAGAGCGAGAGGACGACGGGAACAGCCTCGCCGGAGCCCGGCTCTCTGTCCTCCAGCACACTGATGACAAGAAGGACGGCGATGGAGGATTTTCCCGCTCCGGCCGGACCGGTGATCACCAGCTGGTGTGGTGAGAGCGTTTTGAACCGTGCGATCAAGTCGTCCGCCTCGACCCGTTCCGAGGGTTTCCCGCCTGCTCCGGTCCCGTACCCCTGTTCCAGTTGCCAGGGGACTGTCATCGGAACGCGTTCTCGTAAGCCGCGAACGTTCGCCTCATCCTGCCACTGATCCAGGATCTCGCGGGCCAGCCCGTCCAACGCATCGTTCTCGGCATCGGTGGAGGCAGACCGTCTGTGATGGGAGGAGGGGGAGGACGAGCACATGTAGATGTCGCGGATGCTTCCCGCTTGGACCAGGTTCCGAGGCGAGCCCTCGCTGTAGTTGTGCACCGCTGCAGTCACGCCGACATGGTTCCAGTCCGTCGCACGTGGGCGATGGGCTTCCTTTGGACTGAGGAGGCAGAGCAGTTGCGGTCTTCGAGGCCGTCACGACGGCAGCTAGCACAGGCGATCACAAAGCGAGCGCTATGCGGTGTTTCGAGCTCAACGTGGAGAACACAAAAGACATAGATAGACGAGTGACAGAGAATCGATGCGGCCAGGCCAACTCAGCGCCTTCACGCTCTTCGAGCGGTGACGCCGTCGACCAAACCGAATCGGTGCTGCGGGTTCGGAGGGACACAGGGCGTCAGGCGCGCTGAGCTCAAGGTACCCTGCTGACCCCCGCAGGTGCAGGGGGGAGCGGGCCACCCGGTGATTGGGTGCGTGCCACGCGGGCTGACCCCCGCGGGTGCGGGGAGGAGCTTCTCGTGGGCGCCATCGCCGCCATGAATGCCGGCTGACCCCGGCGGGTGCGGGGAGGAGCGGCGGGTCTCCAGCACGCGGCCGCTGAGGACCGGCTGACCCCGGCGGATGCGGGGAGGAGTCGGAGGTGCCGCTGAACATCTGGCCGAGGAACGGCTGACCCCGGCGGGTGCGGGGAGGAGCGGCGGAGCACGACCTGCCGCTCCCCAGCCTCCGGCTGACCCCGGCGGGTGCGGGGAGGAGGTCGGTCAAGGGGGTCGGATCGGCGCCGACTACGGCTGACCCCGGCGGGTGCGGGGAGGAGGAACGCACCAGGACGTCATGCCCCCAAGGGGGCGGCTGACCCCGGCGGGTGCGGGGAGGAGGCCTGGACGTGCGCACCCGCGACATGGGCGCCGGCTGACCCCGGCGGGTGCGGGGAGGAGGACCGCTTGTCCCACCGGGTGTTCTCGGCGAACGGCTGACCCCGGCGGGTGCGGGGAGGAGTTCGACGCGTGGCTGCAGAATGACGTGAAGGGCGGCTGACCCCGGCGGGTGCGGGGAGGAGCAGAGCTGAGGCGGGACCGCCCGGGTGAGGATCGGCTGACCCCGGCGGGTGCGGGGAGGAGCAGAGCTGAGGCGGGACCGCCCGGGTGAGGATCGGCTGACCCCGGCGGGTGCGGGGAGGAGTCCGACGTCCACGGGTTCGCCGCCACGCACTCCGGCTGACCCCGGCGGGTGCGGGGAGGAGTCCGGGCCGACGGGCTCGCCGTAGTTGTTGGTCGGCTGACCCCGGCGGGTGCGGGGAGGAGAGGCCCTGACCAGGGGTTGCACCCCCTGGTTGGGGCTGACCCCGGCGGGTGCGGGGAGGAGGCTTTGCGACCTACGGTGATGCAGGGGCTTTGTAGTTTCTTGACCAATCTGGCGGCGTGGAGCTGCGTTGTTGTGAGGCTACCGGACCGTCGAGATTTCAAGGAGCCCTCACATGATGTCACGGGTGATCAGAGGCGCCAGCGTGGGGCAGATGCCGGTTGCGTGTGGGTCGATCGATCGATTCAGGGTGTCTCGTGCCTGTGAAGCTGTTGATCGGGGCCTCTGCGTTCCAGGCGCGGGCGCGCTGTACGGCGGCGTGGTTCTACCGCGTCCAGCCGGATCGCTTGGAGGCCAAAGGGTCCAACCTACTGGCTAGTTGACGGTGCTCGGAGGCTTCGGAATCGTTACATGGGTCGTCGGCGAACGGCTGCGAGGCCTGTGGCCTCGGGCGATGCGGCGCGAAGCCTGTTGCGGGGGCCCGGGCTTGCCTCCGGCCTTGATGCCGGGCCGTAAGGTTTGTCAGTGGTAGCTGATAAGTCTTCAGTCATGACTGACAGCAACCTCGTTGGTGCGCCCGGACCCTCGGGTCCGGACCCCCGGATGTGGGGCAAGAGCTCGGGCCTGCCCGGCCCGTACCCCGTGATCTGCCACCTCCTGGACACCGCTGCCGTTGCGGGTGCCCTGTGGGATGCCGTTCTGGGCGAGCGCCTGCGGAGCCGGCTCGCGGATGCGATGGGTGTCGCGGAGGGCGAGGCCCGGGGGATGGTGATGTTGTGGGCCGGGCTGCACGACATCGGGAAGATCTCGCTGCACTTCCAGCAGCAGGTCGCCGGTGAGTTCGCGAAGTTGATGGGCGATCCGGTGTACGCGGAGGACAACCCGGCTGCGAAGCGCAGTGGCCGCCTGAGGCACGAGACGGCCACGCACTGGGGCCTGGTCGAGTTCTTCAAGCAGTGCGGCTATCCGCTCACCACGCGGGTGAAGCGCTCGCCGGCTCACCAGATCGCCCAGCTCCTCGGGGGTCACCACGGCTGCTTCGCCGAGGCGTTGCTGGTCAAGGAGATCAAGGACCCGTCCGGTTACCAGCCCGGCCTGGGCACAGCCGAAGGCTGGCAGGCGCAGCGGTTGGCCCATGCGCACGCGGTCAGGCGGATCGTGGGAGTCGATACGGCGCTGCGGTCCGCGCTTCCCGGGGAGCTGGCGGTGGTGGTCGTGGGGCTCGTCGTGCTGGCGGACTGGCTGGTCAGCCAGGTCGACGTCATCGAGCCCCGGATGCCTGGTGAGGCGTGGAAGGCCTGCGACGCCGAGCTCGCCGAGCACTTCCGGGGGGCTGCCGAGGCCGCACCGGGCTGGGTGCGCGACGCCGGGCTCGGTCGTGCGGTCTTCCCGGACAAGCCGTTCTCCCGGCAGTTCCCGTTCTCTCCGAACGCACTGCAGGCCGATGTCGTCGAGCACCTGCCCGCCGTGGTGAAGGGCCCCGGGCTGCTGTTGGTCACCGCTCCGACCGGGGACGGCAAGACCGAGACCGCCCTGCACGCCGCTTCGTTGATGGCGCGGGCCTCCGGTGCTTCCGGGGTCTACTTCGCGCTGCCGACGATGGCCACGGCGGACGCCATGTTCACCAGGGTCCGCAGGTTCGCGGAGGCGAACATCGAGGGCGACCGGGCACTCACCCTGCTGCACAGCATGGCCTGGCTGAGCCCGGACTACGCCGCAGGCCAGGGTGCGACGGACGGGACGGCCGTCCTCGCGGACACCGAGGCCGGCCAGTGGCTGCGCACCGGGCGGCGGGGTCTTCTCGCGCCGCTCGCCAACGGCACGATCGACCAGGCGCTCACCGGGGTGCTTCCGGTGCGCTACGGATTCCTGCGGCTGTTCGGCCTCGCGGACAAGGTCCTGGTGGTGGACGAGGCGCACGCCTACGGCCCGTGGATGCACAGCCTGCTGGTGCGGCTGCTGGAGTGGCTCGGTGCGTTCGGTGCCCCGGTCGTGCTGCTGTCGGCGACCCTGACGGGCAAGGCGGCCTCGTCGCTGGTGGACGCGTACCGGCGCGGTGCCGGGTTCCACGAGCCCACGACCGTGGAGCCCTGCTACCCGGGCTGGCTCTTCGTGGACGCCGGCAGCGGAACGGTGTCCGAGCCGCGCGAGGTCGGCAGCAGTCGGGCCCGTACCCTGCGGTTGGAGAGCCGCCGAGTGCGCTGGGACGTCCGGGACGAGGGCGCCGCCGTGGTGGAGCCCGGCCGGTCGGGACGCCGTGCGGCGCTTCGCGAGATCCTGGCGCCGGTCACCACCGGGGGCGGCTGCGTCCTCGTCTGCTGCACCACCGTGGACGAGGCCCAGCGCACCTACCGTGACCTGCAGTCCGCCCTGCCCGAGCTCGCCGCCCGGGAGAGCGGCCTGCGGCTGCTCCACTCCCGCTTCCCCGCCCACGAACGGCGGCGCATCACCACCGAGTGCGAGGCCGCCTACGGAAAGCCCGCGGACGAGACCGCGGCGGCCGTTCCGCGCAAGGGTTCGGTCCTGGTGGCCACCCAGATCGTGGAGCAGTCCCTGGACCTTGACTTCGACGTGGTCGTCTCGGACCTCGCCCCGCTCGCCCAGCTCCTCCAGCGTGCGGGCCGTGGAAAGCGCCACGAGCGCCCCAACCGTCCGGCGTGGACGGGCGAGCCGGGTGAGCCGCGCCTGATCGTGCTGGAGCCGCTCGACGACAAGGGCCGCGTGGCCGCTCCCCGTAGCTGGGGCACGGTGTACGACGGCTCGCTGCTGCGTCGTACCAGCCTGCTGCTCGAAGCGCAGTCCGACGGTTCGATCGCGGTGCCGGGGGACGTCCAACGGCTCGTGGACGACGTCTACGCGGACGACTTCGGGGACGGCCTGGACAAGGCCGCCGCCCAGGAGCTCGACCGGATGGACGCCGAGCGGATCGCCTCGGCGGCCGCCGAGGAGCAGCTTGCGGGCCTGACCGGTATCAGCTCCCCGTACGACGTGGCCGATGACCTGCGCCCGCTCAGCGACCGCGGCTTCGGCATCAGCGAGGACATGCTGACCACCCGCCTCGGGGCCGACAGCGGGCGGGCCGTATGCGTCTTCGAACGCGCGCCCGGGACGTGGAGCCTCGCCCCCGACCGCGACCTGCCGTTGCCCGAGGCGACCCCGAAGCGGGACGACATCGCCCTGATCATGCGGCACACCGTGCCGTTGCCGGGCCGCTGGCTCGCGGGCCGCACCGAGGACAACGCCGTACCCGCCTCCTGGGGTGACCGCCCCCTGCTGGCCGACCTGGCGCTGCTGCGCATGCGCCGCGACGGTGAGCGCTGGACAAGTCGGCTGGGGGAGCGGCGGATCGAGTACTCGGAGGTGGGAATCTCTGAGAACTAGCCTCCTAGGCACCGCACTTGACGCTACGTTGGCAGTGCTGCCCCCCGGTGACGCTGCAGCCTCACCGGGGGAGCAGTCGGACCCCCGCTTGCGCGGGGAGGGAACCGCCGACGCGGCCGTTTTCCTAGGCACCGCACGGCTCACCCCCGCTCGCCGCGGGGACGCGCAGAGCCTACCCACCCTGTGATCACCCGTACCCGCCTCGCCGGAGGCCCCATGTCATCCGCACCACCCGCCTACAACCTCTTCGACGAGGCGTGGATCCCCGTGCGCTGGATCCAGCACACGGACGAGGACGACCCCGCCCCCGATCGCACCGCCTACCCTGACGCGGTCGGTCTGCGCGAACTCCTGCTGCGCGCACACGAGATCGAGCAGATCACCATCGCCACCCCGCCGGGCCTCGCCGCGCTCTACCGCGTGCTCTACGCGGTCACCGCCCGCATGACCGGACTCGACCAGGCCTTCCTCGACAGGCCCGGGCCCGACACCTGGTCGGACCGCCGGGAGGACCTGGCAGTGGCGGGGCGCTTCGGCCCGGAGCGGGTCACGGCGTACGTGGAGCTCCAGCACGGCCGCTTCGACCTGTTCGACCCCGTCCGCCCCTTCCTCCAGGACCCGCGGCTGACCGACCAGTGCGACCCCGCCAACACCGCGGGCGTCAACAAGCTGATCACCACCCGCCCTTCGGGCAACAACCACTCCTGGTTCAAGCACGTCAACAGCACCGCCCCCGACCTGCCGACCCCCGACCAGGCCGTCCTGCACCTGCTCATCTGGCACTACTACGGCCCCTCCGGACGCTGCTCCAGCCGCACCGTCGGCTCCGTCAAGGAGGCCGGCAGCAAGGCCGGCCCGCTGCGCAGCACGCTCTCCTACCACCCGGAGGGCCGGACCCTCTTCGAGACCCTCCTGGCCGGGCTGCCCAAGCCCCTTCTCGACGTCCGCCGGGAGAGCGACCTCTGCCCGTGGGAGCGGGAGGAACTGCCCGACCCGGTCGCCGCCCCGCCGCCGCTGAACGGACCGTGCTCCGAGCTCACGGCGCGGTCCCAGCACGCCCTGCTGCTCGTGCCCGACGCCACCGGCGCCTTCGTCGAGGACGCGTTCATCACCTGGGCCTACCTCCACAAGATCCCCCGTGAAGGCGACCAGTACCTGATCTGGCAGACCAGCAAGGAGGGCAACTCCTACGCCCGCCCCGCCGACTCCCACCGGGCGCTGTGGCGCGACCTGGACGCCCTGCTGCTCAACGATCCGGCAGGGAGCACGAAGCCACGCCGCCCCGAGCTCTTCCGTACCGCATTGGAGGTCTCAGAGGAGCTGAGGGTTCGTGCGCTCGGGTTCGAACAGGATGGCCAGGCCAAGGACATCCAGTTCGTGGACGCCGTCACGCCCCCCGTACTCGGCCTCGCGGAGGAGAAGAAACCCACCATTTCCGTCGAGATCGGCCGCCTGCGCGTACTGGGGGAGCGCTACGGCAACCGCCTCGACCGTGCCGTCAAGAAGGCCTGGGCCAGCTTTACCGAGGCGCCCAAGATCCGCGACTGCACCTGGGCCGTCGACGCCGCTGCCCGCTACTGGCCCGCCGCCGAGGCCGAGTTCTGGAAGCGCCTCGACGGACGCGACTTCGACGGTGCCGCCGGGGCCTTCCGTGGACTCGCCGAACAGGCCTACGACACCGTCACCTACGGCGCCCTGGGCACCATGCGCGGCGCCAAGGCCTGTACCGCCGCCCGCATCGAGCTGTACGGCGGACCGCTGAAGCGCCCCGCCAAGACCGGCGGCTCAGCAGGCCGCCCCACCAGCACGGAGGACACGTGAGCACCACCGCCGCCATCCCGGGCCCGGCCAAACCGGCCGACGACCGGTCCCGGGGGCCGAAGGAGCCGGCCCTGACCCTGGCCCTGACCCCGTCCTTGGGACGGGCACGGGCCTTCACCGCCAGGATCGACCAGCGCAGCCATGACGACCCGGGAGTCCGGGCGGCCCTGCGCCGCGGCGTGGGCAAGGACCTGGACGCCGTGCCGTTCATGCACCGCTACGTGGCCTCCTGGCTCACCGACGAGCAGGCGCGCAGCCGCGACGTCCAGCGCGCCTTCTACACCGTCGCCTCGCTCATCGCCGCCCAGCGCCGCGACCAGTACGTCGCCGCGAAGGCCGGGACGCCGACGAAGGGTGAGCCGCCGAAGGAGGAGCAGCGGGCCGACGAGGCGGCGCCGGACGCCCGCAGCACCCCGGCCGCCCCGCCCGGGCCCGCGGACGGCACGGACGACGGCGAGCCCGCCGCCGCCAAGCGGGTCCCCGCGCGCAGCCTCGGCCACGCCTTCGCCGACGGCGTCCTCAAGGGAGGCCAGGGCGCCGGCCTGCGGGAGGCCTCCGCCGAGACCCGCCTCAACCTGCTGACCCGGCAGAGCGTCGACGGCCTGCACCGCCACCTCCCCGGCGTCGCCCGGCAACTCCGCGGCAGCGACGTGGAGATCGACTGGGCCCAACTCCTCGTCGACCTCTGCCAGTGGCGCCGCCGCTCCGGCACCATCAAGCGGATCTGGCTCCAGGACTACCACCGCGCCCTGCAGAAGGACGGCGAACGCCGGGCGCGCGAGCACGACGAGAACCCGACCGACGACGACCAGGGCGAGACCCCAGGCGCCGACAGCGCCGACAGCGCGGGCGGCTCCGACTCCGGGGCCTGACCAGGGCCACCGATCCCGCAGCACCGACACACCACACACCACACACCACCCAGCGACCCCAGAGAACCCCGCAAGGAGCAGAGCATGCCCGCAGCCGACCGCACCACCACCACCACCCGCTTCCTCGACATCCACGTCATCCAGAGCGTCCCGTTCGCCAACCTCAACCGCGACGACAACAACTCCGTCAAGACCGTCCGCTACGGCGACACCGAACGCACCCGTGTCAGCAGCCAGTCCTGGAAGCGCGCCGTCCGCGAGTACTTCCAGAACAGCTTCGGCGAGCAGGCCCTGCGCACCCGCCGCATCGGCGCCCGCGTCACCCGCCTCCTGGAGGAGGAGCACGGCTGGCCCGCCCAGCTCGCCCAGCGGGCCGGCCAGCACGTCGCCGCCGGCAGCAGCATCAAGTTCGAGACCGCCAAGGACTCGCCCGTCATCACCACTAACGCCATGGTGTACGTCCCCGAGACCGCCGTCGCCGCCCTCGCCGCCCTCGCCGAGGAGCACCGGGCCGACCTCGAGAACGCCAAGGACATCAAGAAGGCCAGCGACAAGAGCGTCCTGCCCAAGGAGGCGATCGACGCAGTCCTGCGCAGCCGCAACGGCGTCATCAACCTCTTCGGCCGCATGCTCGCCGAGGTCGACGACGCCGGCGTGGACGGCGCCGTCCAGGTCGCCCACGCCCTGACCACCCACGGCACCGACGTCGAGCTGGACTACTTCTCCGCCGTCGACGACGTCACCTCCGCCTGGGGCGACACCACCGGCAGCGCCCACATGGGCCACGCCGAGTTCAGCGCGGGCGTCTTCTACCGCTACGCCACCGTCGACCTCGCCGACCTGCAGCGCAACCTCGGCGGTGACCGCGAAGCGGCCCGCGAACTCGCCGCCGGCTTCGCCGAGGCCTTCGTCCTCTCCCTCCCGCGCGCCAAGAAGACCGCCACCGCCCCCCACACCATCCCCGACCTGGTCCACGTCGCCGTCCGCAGCGACCGCCCCCTCTCCTACGCCGCCGCGTTCGAACAGCCCGTCGCCTCCCACGACAGCGGCGGCTACGGTCCGGCCTCCCGCACCGCCCTCGCCCGCTACGCCACCGCCGCCGACAAGCTCCTCGGCGGCCGAGGCACCGTCACCGCCGCCTGGGCCAGCCTGGAGGACAAGGACCTGGAAGGCCTCGGCACCCGTGTCGACTCCTTCCCCCAGCTCATCGACGCCGCGATCGACGCCGCCTTCAGCGCCGTCCCCGCCGAGGTCGGCGCATGACCCCGGCGACCCTGCCCGGCACCCCGGGACTGCTCCTGCGTCTCGCCGCGCCGGTGCAGTCCTGGGGCGAGCGCAGCCAGTTCAACGAACGCGACACCGCGCCCTTCCCCACCCGCTCCGGCGTCATCGGCCTGCTCGCCGCGGCCCTCGGCAGGAAGCGCGGCGAGGACATCGGCGACCTCGCCACCCTCTCGCTGACCGTCCGGGCCGACCGCCCGGGCACCGTCCTGCGCGACCTGCACACCGTCGGCGGCGGACTGCCCGCCCCGCGGACCGTCACCACCGCCGAGGGCAAGAAGCGCTCCGGCGCGACCGCCACGCTGCTCTCCCACCGCTACTACCTCGCCGACGCGGTCTTCACCGCCGCGATCACCGCGGACTCCGGCCTTCTGGAGACCTGGGCGCAGGCGCTGCGCAACCCGCACTGGCCCCCGTACCTCGGCCGCCGCTCCTGCCCGCCCGAGGGCCCCCTGCTGCTCGGCCTGGTCGACGATCCGCTGCACCACCTCGTCCACCTGCCGATCGCCCGGCGCACGCCGACCGGGACCCGGACCGTCGACGTCGTCTTCCACGGCGACCAGCCGCTGGACCGCCTCGGCACGCACCCCCAGCCCGGAGGCGACGACGGCAGCACCCCCGCCGGGGAAGTCACCGACGACCCCGTCACCTTCCACGCCCGCGAGCGCTCCTACCGCGCCCGCCCCCGCTACCAGCGCACCCTCACCCTGCCCGCCGAGCGCTGCCGAGGCCTCGGCGCCGTCTACCTCACCGCCCTCGGCAGCTACCTCGACCAGCACGCCACCCGCCCGGAAAGCGCCCTCGCATGACCCTGTGGCTGACCCGCATCATCCCCGACCAGCGAAGCCGGGACGCCCGCCGCGACAGCGACCATGCCATCGACCTGCACCACCGCATGATGTCGCTCTTCCCCGACAGCGTCGCCGACACCGAGGCCCGCCGCCGGCTCGGCGTTCTCTTCCGCACCGAGAGCACGACGGCGGGCCAGCAGATTCTGCTCCAGAGCGCCCGACCGCCCGACCTCGACCGCCTGCCCGCCGGCTACGGACAGGCCGCGACCAAGACCCTCTTCCCGCTCCTCGAAGCCCTTCGGGACGGCCTCCAGGTCCGCTACCGCATCGCCGCCAACCCCATCCGTCGCCCCAGCCGGGCCACCCGGGAGCTCTACCAGCTCAAGGCAGTGGTCCCCCTCCAGGGCGCGGCCGCTGAGGACTGGTGGACCCGCCAGTCCGAAGCCACCGGCCTGACCCTCGCCACCCTCCGCTCGACCCCCCTCGACGCAGCCCGAGGGCGCCGTCGCAGCGACCAACGCCCCATCCAGCACGACCGCGTCCTCTTCGAGGGCACCGCCGTCATCACCGACGCCGACCGGCTGCGCACCCGCCTCACCGACGGCATCGGCAAAGGCAAGGCCTACGGCTGCGGCCTGCTCAGCATCGCCCCGCACCGGGAGGCCCAGTGACCACGCGCCGCCGCCCCGACGACGGCAATGCCCGCCGCAGACTCGCCGCCCCCACCGTCGCCATGCTGCCGCGCGTCGCCGACTCCCTCTCCTTCCTCTACCTCGATATCGTTCGCATCGTCCAGGACGACACCGGTGTCTGCGCCGAAGTCACCAGCCCCCACCGCGGCACCGAAACCGTCTACCTGCCCACCGCTGCCCTCAGCTGTGTCCTCCTCGGCCCCGGCACCTCCATCACCGCCCGGGCCCTCGCCACCTTCGCCCGCCACGGCACCACCGTCGTCATCGCCGGATCCGGCGGTGTCCGCTGCTACGCCGCCACCCTGCCCGAATCCCTCAGCACCACCTGGCTCGAACGCCAGGCCCGCGCTTGGGCTGAGGACGCCACCCGCCTTGCGGTCGCCACCGCCATGTACGAACAGCGCTTCGGCCGCGGCACTGTCCCGTCCGGCAGCAACCTCGCCAAACTCCGCGGCCTCGAAGGCCAACGGGTCAAGGCCCACTACCGCCTCCTCGCCCAGCAGCACGGCATCGGGCGCTTCCGCCGCAACTACGACCCGGACTCCTGGGACACCCAGGACCCGGTCAACCTTGCCCTCTCCTCCGCCAACACCTGTCTGTACGGCATCGTCCACGCGGCCGTCCTCGCCCTCGGGTGCTCACCCGCCCTCGGCTTCGTCCACAGTGGCAACCAGCAGGCCTTCGTCTACGACATCGCCGACCTCTACAAGGCCGAACTCACCATCCCGCTGGCCTTCTCCCTCCACGCCTCCCCGCAGCCCGAAGCCGACGCCCGCCGCGGCTTCCGCGATGGACTGCGCCTGTTCCGCCTGCTCCCGCGCATCGTCACCGACGTCCAGCGCCTGCTCGCACCGGACGAAGACATCACCCTCCCGGACCCGGAGGAGCAACTCGTCGACCTGTGGGACCC
>NZ_JBHYGR010000197.1:0-13593 GCF_042738155.1 Kitasatospora sp. NPDC059088
CCGGCAGGGCGTGCGCCCGAGTCGGCCTCGTACTGGATGTACTTGGGCGATTCGGGCGTGCGTCCAGGCGGGATGCCCGGCGTCGCGCGCCTGGCAAGATCCGCCGGACAGGCCCTAGAGGGGGGTGACGGCCTTCAGCACCACCAGCAGCGCCACCGCCGCGTTGAGCGCGCACAGCGCCGAGGCCGCCGTGCCGACCGCGGCCACCATCGCCGCCAGGCCCGCCGGGGTCTTGGCCGGCGGCCAGTTGCGGGCCGTCGGCACCGGGCCGAGCAGCGCGGCCACCCGGCGCGGCACCGGGCCGGGCGCCGGGGCCGGGGCGGCGAAGGCCGCGAAGCCGGGCACCGGGGCGGCGTGCGAGACCAGGGCCGCCCGGGCCACCGCCCGGGCCGTGATCCGCCGGTCGCCCACCGCCTGGGCCGACTCCTCGTCCGCCCAGCGCTCGGCGCTGAACGCCACCGCCGCCTGCAACGGCCGCAGGAAGGGGTTGACGCAGGCGGCGAGCTGGGTGGTCAGCAGGTAGCGGTGGTGGCGGTGGCGCAGGTGCGCCCGCTCGTGCGCGAGCAGCGCCTCCCGCTCGTCCTCGGCCAGCCCGGCCAGCATCCCGGTGGAGACCACCACCCGCCCGGGCGAGCCGGGCAGCGCGTAGGCGTACGGGCTGCGGTCCGGCAGCACCGCGAGGTCACCGGCCTCGGCCGGCGCCTCCGGCAGCCCGGCCAGCGCCCGCCGGGCCCGGGAGCGGACCCGCAGGTGCCGCACGACCGTCCGGGAACAGGCGAAGCCGACCAGCACCAGCAGCCACATCGCGGCGGTGCCGACCGTCTCGTGGTACGGCAGCGCGTGCCGCACCTCCGGGTCGGACCAGCTGTCCGGCAGCGGGTTGCCGGGGATCTGCGCGGTGCCCACCACGCCGATCAGCCCGAGGCAGAGCACGCTGCACACCGCCATCACGGCGCTGATCACGGTCATCAGCCGGGCGGCACCGCGCGGGTGCAGGTGCTGCTCGGTCAGCCGGGCGATCGGCACCGCGGTCAGCGGCAGGATCAGCGGGAGGAAGACGAAGAAGCCCACGGGTCAGCTCTCACGGTCGGCCGCTGCGGGCTCCGCGGACGCGGCGTCCAACAGCGCCCGCAGCAGTTCCTCGTCGTGCGGCAGCAGCGCGGTGACGAAGCTGGCGAGGACGGCGTCCCGGTCCGCCTCGCCGTCGAGCATCCGGCGCATCCGCAGCGCGGCCAGCCCGGCGGCGTCGGCGGAGGCCTGCCACAGGTAGGAGCGGCCGGAGCGGCTCCGGGAGACGGCGTTCTTGGCGTGCAGCCGGGACAGGATGGTCATCACCGTGGTGTACGCCAGGTCGCCGTCGATGCGTTCCTGGACCCACCCCGCGGTGGCCGGGCCGGGCGCCCGCTGGAGCACCGCCAGCACCTGCGCCTCCAGCTCGCCCTGACCACGCCGTCGGGTCGGCGCGTCCCCGGACGCCGGGGCGTGCCTCTCGTCTGCCATGACGGCCCACTCCCTCCGGATGCCGCTCCCCGGACCGACGCGGGGCGCGGGGCCATCCTAACGAGCCGACGCCTCCTCCGGACGGCCCAACGCGAGGGTTCGGGCCCGCACCACCGAACGGCCCGGGGCGAGGACCCGGCAGGGGCCCCGGGGACAGGCCCTACGCCCGGGCCCGCTGGGTGACCGCGATGCAGCCCAGCACCACCACGGCCGTCACCGGCGCGGCCACCGGCAGCTCCTCCCCGAGCAGCAGCACCGACCAGACCAGCGTCAGCAGCGGCTGGGCGAGCTGCAGCTGGCTGGCCCGCGGCACCCCGATCGCCGCCATCCCCCGGTACCAGCACACGAACCCGCCGAGCTGGGAGACCGCCGCGATGTACGCCAGTCCGACCAGCGCCTTCGCGCCGAGCCGGACGGGCTCGGCGGACAGCCCGTAGGCGGCGGTCAGCACCATCACCGGCGCCGCGGCCACCACCGCCCAGGCGATCACCCGGGCGCC
Source organism: Kitasatospora sp. NPDC059088 (assembly GCF_042738155.1). Lineage (NCBI taxonomy): Bacteria > Bacillati > Actinomycetota > Actinomycetes > Kitasatosporales > Streptomycetaceae > Kitasatospora > Kitasatospora sp. NPDC059088. The sequence goes on from NZ_JBHYGR010000197.1 coordinate 2,000, forward strand.
CGGGAGGTCCCGGGAGAGCCGCCCGCCCTCCGCGTACCCGGCCGCGCAGACCAGCACCCCGGCGAACAGGTAGAGGTCGGCGACGGTCGGCCGGCCGTGGCTCTGCAGCAGGGTGAAGCCGAGTACGGCCGCCGCCCCGGCCAGCGCCGCCGCCCAGAACGCCCGGGACGGCCGGCGGCCGGTGCGCAGCGCCGAGGCCACCGCCGTGGCCAGCGGCAGCAGGCCGATGACCACCGCCGAGTGGGCGGTCGAGGAGGTCCGCAGGGCGAGCGTGGTGAGCAGCGGGAAGCCGATGACGCAGCCGGCCGAGACCACCAGCAGGCCGGGCCACTGCCGGGCCGTCGGCAGCGGGGCGCCGGAGGCCAGCAGGTAGAGCCCGGCGAGCAGTCCGGCCAGGGCGCCGCGCAGTCCGGTCGAGGTCCACGGGCCGAAGCCGTCGAGGGACCACACGGTGGCCGGGAAGGTGAGCGAGAAGGAGGCCACCCCGAGGGCGGCGAGGGCCGTTCCGGAGGCGGTGCCGGGGGCGCCCGCCCCGGGTGCTATCGCCGCGAGCTGGGTAGCGCTATCTTGTGCCGTCATGAACGAGCGTAGCAGCGTGGCCGAACTCGCCGAAAGCCTCCGGCGGGAGGTCGAGCGCTACCCGGAAGGGCGAAAGCTGCCGTCCAGCCGGGCCCTGATGGAGCGCCACCAGGTCAGCCCGGTGACGGTCTCCCGCGCCATCGCGGTGCTGGTCGCCGAGGGGCTCGTGGTCTCCCGGCCCGGCGCCGGGGTGTTCCGGGCCGCGGCGGGCGGCCCCGGCCCCCCCTCCCCCGGGCCCCCCGGCGCCCCCCGGCCCGCCCCGGACTGGCGGGGGGGGGGCGGGCTCCCCCGCGGGGGGGGGGGGGGCGGCCGGGGGGGGGGGGCGGGCCGGCCCGGGGGGGGGGGGGGCGGCGCGCCCCCCCCCCCCCCCCCCCCCCGACTCCCCGGCGGCCCCGGCCGCCCGGCCCGGCGACCTGTCCTGGCAGGAGGTCGCGCTCAGCGCCGACTCCGGCCCGCGCGACCTGCTGGCCGCACCGGTGTTCGCCACCCTCCAGGTGCCGCCGCCCGGCGTCATCGACCTCAACGGCGGCTACCCCCACTCCTCGCTGCTGCCCGAGCGGCTGCTCGCCGCCGCCCTCGCCCGGGCCGGCCGCCGCCCGGGCGCCTGGGACCGGCCGCCCACCGACGGCCTCACCGAACTGCGCGGCTGGTTCGCCCGCGACATCGGCGGCCACGCCGGACCGATCAGCGCCGGGGACGTCCTGATCACCTCCGGCGGGCAGGGCGGCCTGACCGTGGCGATGCGCTCGCTGGCCGCGCCCGGCTCGCCGGTGCTGGTCGAGTCGCCGACCTACTCGGGCATCCTCGCGGTGGTGCGCGCGGCCGGGCTGCGGCCGGTGCCCGTCCCGGTCGACGCCGACGGCGTCCGCACCGATCTGCTGGCCGACGCCTTCGAGGCCACCCGGGCCCGGGTGTTCGTCTGCCAGCCGCTGTTCCAGAACCCCACCGGCGCGGTGCTCTCGCCCGCGCGCCGGGCGGAGGTGCTGCGGATCGCCCGGGCCGCCGGGGCGTTCGTGGTCGAGGACGACTTCGCCCGGCTGCTGGTCCACGCGGACGCCCCGGCGCTGCCGCGCCCGCTGGCCGCCGACGACCGGGACGGGGTGGTGGTGCACCTGCGCTCCCTCACCAAGGCCGCCTCCCCCAACCTGCGGGTCGGCGCCCTCACCGCGCGCGGCCCGGCGCTCGCCCGGCTGCGGGCCACCCAGGTGGTGGACAGCTTCTTCGTGCCCCGGCCGCTCCAGGAGGCGACCCTGGAGCTGGTCTCCGACCCCGGCTGGGCCCGTCACCTGCGCACCCTCGGAGCCGAACTGCGCGACCGCCGCACCGCCGCCGTGGCCGCCCTGCACCGGGAACTGCCCGGTGTGCTCGGCGCCCACCGGCCCGGGGGCTACCACCTGTGGCTGCGGCTGCCGGACGGCACCGACGACGCCGCCCTGGTCGCCGCCGCCCGGCGCCGGGGCGTCCAGGTCACCCCCGGCCGGCCGTACCACGCCGCCGAACCCCCGGCCCCGCACCTGCGGCTGAGCTACGCCGCCGCCGACGGCCCCGCCCAGGTCGCCGAGGGCATCCACCGACTGCGGACGGCCTACCAGGAGTCGACCGGCTGACCGCGCCCCGGACCCGGACCCGACCCCGGCCCCGGCCCCGGCCCCGCGCGGCGGCCGCTACGCCCGGTACCCGGCCATCCGCTCCAGCCGCGCGATCCGCTCCGCCATCGGCGGGTGGGTGGAGAACAGCCGCGCACCGGCCTCGCCCGGCCGGAACGGGCTGGCGATCATCATGTGGCTCGCCGTCTGCAGCTGGGGCTCCGGCGGGAGCGGCAGCTGGCGGGTACCGGCGTCGAGCTTGCGCAGCGCACTGGCGAGGGCGAGCGGGTCGCCGGTGATCCGGGCGCCGTCGGCGTCGGCCTGGTACTCGCGGGAGCGGCTGACGGCCATCTGGATCAGCCCGGCGGCGATCGGCCCGAGGATCATGATGGCGAGCATCCCGAACAGCCCGGGGCCGTCGTCGTCCTCGCTGCGGCCGAACGGGATCAGCCAGGCGAAGTTCACCAGGAACATCACCACCGAGGCCAGCGCCCCGGCGACCGAGGAGATCAGGATGTCCCGGTTGTAGACGTGGCTGAGCTCGTGTCCGAGCACCCCGCGCAGTTCGCGCTCGTCCAGGATCTGCAGGATGCCCTCGGTGCAGCAGACCGCCGCGTTGCGCGGGTTGCGGCCGGTGGCGAAGGCGTTCGGGGCCGGCGTCGGGGAGATGTAGAGCCGGGGCATCGGCTGCCGGGCCGAGGTGGAGAGCTCGCGCACGATCCGGTACAGCCCGGGTGCCTCGAACTCGCTGACCGGCCGGGCCCGCATGGCCCGCAGCGCGAGCTTGTCGCTGTTCCAGTAGGCGTAGGCGTTGGTCCCGAGGGCGACCAGCAGGGCGATCACGAAGCCGGTCCGGCCGAAGAAACCGCCGATCACCAGGATCAGTGCCGAGAGGCCACCGAGCAGGACGGCGGTCCTCAGTCCGTTGTGCCGGCTGTGCACGTCAGGCCCTCCAGTGGTGCGGTGGGGAAGCCCTTTCTGCCTCGTCCCTCTTGCCCGCTCAACGGGCGGGCCCCGGGACCTTGTTCCCTTGTGACCGACGCGACACCCGGTCGGCGGCTCAGAACAGCGAGCCGCCGGCCACTTGGAGGACCAACTGCGGGGCGACCGAGAGCACCACCGCCGCGGAGGCGGTGAGCCCCAGCGTGGCGGTCAGGCCGACCGGCAGCCGCCGCTCGGCACCGTCCTCGGCCGCGACGGCGGACGCGTCGGCCGGGGCGAACAGCCGGGCCGTCCACAGCAGGTAGTAGTACAGGGCGACGACCACGTTGACGGCCATCACCACGGCCAGCCACCCCAGCCCGGCGTCCACGGCCGCGCGGAACACCACGACCTTGCCGAACAGGCCGATCACACCGGGCGGCAGCCCGGCCAGGCAGAGCAGGAAGAAGGCCAGCGCCAGCGCCGTCCACCGGTTGCGGGCGAACAGGCCGCGGAAGTCGTCCACGCTCGTCCCGGCCCGGCGGCCGACGGCGGCGACCACCCCGAAGGCGCCGAGGTTCACCACGCCGTAGATCAGCGCGTACGCGGCGGTCGCGCCCAGCGGATCGGCCCCGGTGGGCGCGTAGCCGGCCGCCGCGAGCGGCACCAGCAGGTACCCGGCCTGACCGACCGAGGACCAGGCCAGCAGCCGCACCGCGCTGTACCGGGTGTCGAAGCGCTGCCGCAGCGCGCCGACGTTGCCGACGGTCATGGTGACGGCGGCCAGCACCGCGAGCACCAGGCCCCAGGTGTGGGCGTACGGGCGGAACGCGACGGTGGTGGCGAGCGCCAGCCCGGAGAGGCCGGCCGCCTTGCCGACCACCGAGAGGTAGCCGGCCACCGGCAGCGGGGCGCCGGTGTAGGTGTCGGGCACCCAGAAGTGGAAGGGGACGGCGGCGACCTTGAAGGCGAAGCCGACCAGCGTCAGCACCGCCCCCGCCTCGGCCAGCGCCTTGAGCTGGGCGGGCGCGTGCTCCAGCCCCTGGGCGACGGCGCCGAGGTGCAGGCTGCCACTGGCCGCGTAGACGAAGCCGATGCCGAGCAGCATCACGGCGGTCGCGGTGACGGAGGAGACGAAGAACTTGAACGCGGCCTCCGCGCCCCGCCCGTCCCGGCGCAGCGCGACCAGGGCGAAGGCGGGCAGCGAGGCGACCTCCAGGGCGATCACCATGGTCGCGAGGTCGCGGGAGGCGGGCAGCAGGGCGGCGCCGGTGGCGCTGGAGAGCAGCAGGAACCAGTACTCGCCGCGGGGCAGATTCTGGTCCTCGACGGTGTGCATCGACAGCAGCGCCGCGATCAGCGCGCCGCCGAGCGCCAGCAGCTGGAAGACCAGCGCGAAGTGGTCGGCGACGTAGGAGCACCCGGTGGTGTCAGTGGCCCCTGCTACGTTCCGGAGGCAGAAGGTGGCCCGGGGTGATCCCCCGGTGAGGGGGAGGAGGGCGAGCAGGGCGAGGGCGAGTCCGGCCGCGGCCAGGCGGCCGAGCCAGCGCTTGTGCCGTTCGGGCAGGAAGAGGTCGGTGACCAGCACCGCGAGGGCGGCCACGGCGGCGATCAGCGGGGGCGCGATCGCCACCCAGTCCACGGACTGGATCAGGCTGCCCGGGTTGGCTACGGCGAGGGAGGTCACAGTGTGCTGCCCCGTGGAGTGAGGTCCGAGTGCGGCGGTGTGGGCTGCGAGCACGGTCAGCCACCCCCGAGGAGGTGCTTGACGGCCGGGTCGGAGAGCCCGAGCAGGAGGGCGGGCCAGAGTCCGGCCACCAGGGTGAGCGCGGCCAGCGGTGTCCAGCTGACGGCCTCGTACGGCCGCAGGTCGGGCACCTCGGGCACCGGCGCGGGCTGCTCGGGGTCGCCCATGCAGACGCGCTTGACCACGATCAGCAGGTAGCCGGCGGTGAGCAGGGTGCCGAGGCCGGCCAGGACCATGTAGGTGACGAAGGCCGGGCGGGACAGCCCGGCGGCCGGGTCGAAGGCGCCGAACATGGCGAGCAGCTCGCCCCAGAAGCCGGCCAGGCCGGGCAGGCCGAGGCTGGCGACGGCGGCGAAGGCGAGCAGCGCGCCGATCCGGGGTGCCCGGCCGTACAGGGCGGCGCCGGTGGCCCCGGCGAGGGTGTCCAGGTCCGCCGTGCCGTAGCGGTCCTTGACCGCCCCGACCAGGAAGAACAGCAGGCCGGTGATCAGTCCGTGGGCGATGTTGGCGAACAGCGCGCCGTTGACGCCGACCGGGGTGAGGGAGGCGATGCCGAGCAGCACGAAGCCCATGTGGCCGACGGAGGAGTACGCGATCAGGCGCTTGAGGTCGCCCTTGGCGCCGGGGCGGGCCAGCGCGAGGCAGGCCAGCGAGCCGTAGACGATGCCGACGGCGGCGAAGGCGCCCAGGTAGGGGGCGAGCGTCGCGGTGCCGTCCGGCACGACCGGGAGGAGCACCCGGACCAGTCCGTAGGTGCCCATCTTGAGCAGCACGCCGGCGAGCAGCACCGAGCCGACCGTCGGGGCGGCGGTGTGGGCGTCGGGGAGCCAGCTGTGCAGCGGCCAGGCGGGGGCCTTGACCGCCAGCCCGACCATGATCGCCAGCGCGGCGACCACCTGGGTGGTGTGGCTCAGGCCGTTGCCGTGCCCGGCGGCCAGCGCCTGCATGTCGAAGGTGCCGGCCTTGCTGCCGATCAGCAGGAAGCCGAGCAGCATCACGGCCGAGCCGAGCAGCGTGTAGAGGATGAACCGGTTGGCCGCCGGGGTCCTCGCGCCGCTGCCCCAGCGGGCGATCAGGAAGTACATCGGGATCAGCACGATCTCGAAGGACAGGAAGAAGAGGATCAGGTCCAGCACCGCGAAGGTGGCGAGCATGCCGACCTCCAGGAGCAGGAACAGCCCGACGAAGGCCTGCGGCGAGGGGACGCCGTCCCCCTCCGGCAGCCGCTTCTCCGAGTACAGCGCGCAGAGGAAGGTGAGCAGCGCGGTCAGCACGACCAGCGGCAGCGAGACGCCGTCCACGCCGAGGTGGAAGCGCACGTGCAGGGCCGGGATCCAGTCCAGGTCGGTGGTGGCCTGCATCCGGGCCGGCGCGTCGTGGTCGAAGCCGGCCGCGAGGAGGACGGAGAGCAGCAGCACCGCGCCGGTGAGGACGGAGTTCAGCCGCAGCGCCCGGCGGCCGGCGACGGCCCGGTCCGGGCCGAACACCGGCGCCAGGGTGAGCGCGGCGCCGAGCAGTGGCAGCACCAGGAGGGCGATGAGGACCGCGTTCATCGGGGGCTCCCAGCTTCGGCGGCGGACGGGACGGAGGGGACGGGGGTGGGGAACGACAGCACCGGCTACACCGCCACCAGGACGGCCAGCAGGACGACCCCGGCCAGCAGGGCGCTGAGGTAGGTCTGGGCGTTGCCGGTCTGCGCGAGCCGGACGGCCCGGCCCAGCAGGTTGGCGCCGATCCCGCTGCCCTGCACGTAGCCCTCGACGACCTCGCGGTCGAGGAAGCGGACCAGCCGGGCCGCCGCGACCACCGGCCGGACGAACAGCAGGTGGTAGAGCCGGTCGACGCCGAAGCCGTGCCGGGCCGGGCCGAACAGCGGGCCGAGCAGGGTGCGCCCGGGGTCGGCGACGACCACCTCGGCGGCGGGGGCTCCGGCCTGCTCGGGCACCCTCCCGGCGGCGGCCGGGGCCGGCCGGCCGGTGGTCAGCCGTGCAGTGGCCGAGCGCCAGGCGCCGTACGCGGCGAGCACGCCGACCACGGCGAGCCCGGTACCGGTGACGGCGGTGACGCCGGTGGGGCGCAGCGAGCCGCCGTCCAGCAGCGCGGGCAGCCAGTCCGAGCGCAGCCCGGCGACGCCGAAGCCGATGGTCGGGACGGCCAGCACCCACAGCGGCCAGCGCATCGCGGGCGGCTCGGCGGTGGCCGGGTCGGCCTCGTCCGGCTCGGGCGAGTACGGCGCGTCGGCCTCGGGGGCGGCCGGGGCGGCCTGGGCCGCCCGAACCGGTGCGGCCGCGCCGGCCGGGCTGTGGAAGGTGACCAGGAACAGCCTGGCCGCGTAGGCGCCGGTGAGCAGCGCGGTGAGCGCGGCCGAGATCAGCACGATCCAGCCGGCCGCCTGCGGCACCGCCGAGGCCGGGCCGAGGCCGTTGGTCAGCGCCTCGCCGTTGGCGGCGTGCTCGGCGGCGGTGAGCACCGCCTCCTTGCTGAAGAAGCCGGAGAACGGCGGCAGCCCGGCCAGCGCGAACAGCGCGATGCCCATCGTCCAGTGGGCGTCCGGGACGGTCCTGCGCAGGCCCGGGATCCGGGACATCGCGGAGATCGAGTTGGTGTGCGCGGCGTGGATCACCACGCCGGCGGCCAGGAACAGCAGCGCCTTGAACGCACCGTGGCTGACCAGGTGGAACACCGAGGCCTCGCGGTCCCCGCTGGCCAGCGCGCCGGCCATGTAGCCCAGCTGGCCGACGGTGGAGTAGGCGAGGACCCGTTTGAGGTCGTCCTGGGCGAGCGCGCAGAGTGCCGAGCCGATCATCGTCACGGCGGCCATCACCGCGAGCACCACCAGGGCCGCCCCCGACTGGAGGAACACCGGCAGCAGCCGGGCCACCAGGTAGATGCCGGCCGCGACCATGGTGGCGGCGTGGATCAGGGCGGAGACCGGCGTCGGACCGGCCATCGCGTCCGGGAGCCAGGTGTGCAGCGGGAACTGGGCGCTCTTGCCGGCCACACCGGCGAGCAGCAGCAGCGCGACCAGCGTCGGGTGGCCGAGCCGGCCCTCGGTCGCGGCCGACAGCACGTCGGTGATCCGGAAGCTGCCGGCGTCCGCGGCAAGCAGGAAGATCCCGAACAGGAACGGCACGTCACCGAGCTTGGTGACCAGGAAGGCCTTGAGCGAGGCCGACCGGGCGTCGGCGCTCTCCCAGTGGTGGCCGATCAGGAAGTACGAGCAGACGCCCATGACCTCCCAGCCGACCAGCAGCACGACGAGGTCGCCCGAGTAGACCACCAGGAACATCGCCGCGGTGAACAGCGAGACCAGCGCCGCGTAGGACGGGTAGCGCCGGTCCTCCTTGAGGTACGCGGTCGAGTAGACCTGGACGCAGGTGGCGACCAGGCCGACCAGCACCGAGATCAGCGAGGTGAAGCCGTCCAGGTGGACGGAGAGCGCGATGTCCGGACCGCCGGTCGGGGTGAGCCGGGTGGCGGCGTCCAGGGTCCGGCCGGTGCCGAGCTGGAGGGCGACCACCAGGGCGAGCACGGCCGAGACGGCGACCGGGACGATCGCCAGCGGCCGGGCCAGCCCCGGCGCCTTCTTGCCGACGGCCAGGGTCGCGGCGGCGCCGAGCGCGGGCAGCGCGGGGACGAGGACGGGCAGGGCGAGGTTCATGCGGTGGCCCGGCCCTTCAGTGCCTCGGCTGCGACCGGCTCGTCCTCGGCCGGGGTGTGCGGCTCGGCCGGGTCGCCGAGCGCGGTGGCCCGGTCGATGTCCGCCGTGCCCCGGGCCCGGAACAGCAGCAGGACGATGGCGAGCCCCAGCCCGATCTCGGCGGCGGCGACGGTGATGGTGAACAGGGTGAGCGCCTGCCCGGCGTGCAGCGAGTCGCGCAGCCAGGCGTCGAAGGCGACCAGGTCGAGGTTGACGGCGTTGAGCATCAGCTCGACGGACATCAGCACCAGGACGGCGTTGCGCCGGGCGAGCACGCCGTACACGCCGACGCCGAACAGCAGCGCGGCGAGGACGACGGGGTAGGCGAGGTGCATCAGCTCTCCTCCGACGCGGACGACGAGGACGACGCGGGTGCCGAGGGCTCGGGCTTGGGCGTGGTCGCGGCCACGGTCCCGTTCGAGCCGACCGGCCGTCCGGCCCGCAGCTTGCCCGCCCGCGGCGCCGGCACCCGGCGCCCGGACCCGCGCGACAGCACGATCGCGCCGACCAGCGCCGCCAGCAGCAGCACGGACAACGCCTCGAAGGGCAGCACCCAGTTGCGGAACAGACTGGCGCCGGTCACGGCGGCCGAACCGCCGCCCGCGCCGAGGTCGATCCAGGAGGTCCGGAAGGCGTCGACCACCAGGGTCACCAGCGTCCCGGCCGCGGCCAGCGCCACCACCAGGGCGACCCAGCGGTTCTCGGAGTCCGCGTCCGGCGAGCGCCCGATCGGCGCCCTGGTGAGCATCAGCCCGAACAGCACCAGGACGACCACCGAGCCCAGGTAGATCAGCACCTGCACCCAGGCGATGAACTCGGCCGTGAGCAGCAGGAACTCCACCGCCAGCCCGCCGAGCGCGACCACCAGCCAGAGCGCGGCGTGCACCAGCTGCTTGGTGGTCACCGAGACCACCGCCGAGCCGAGCACCGCGATGCCGACCAGCAGGAAGACGACCTCCTGCCCGGTCGGGGACAGGAACGAACGGGCGGCCGGCTCCAGGGAACCGGTCGCCGCGAGGAACGTGGCAGCGGCGTTCACGCGTCGTCACCCTTCTCCTCGGTGGCCTCGGCAGCGTCAGCAGCCTCGGCGGCGGCCTCGATCGCCGCGACGGCCGCGGCGGCCAGCTTGTCCGCCGCCTTGCGCGCGGTGGCGATCTCCTTGGGCTCCTCGGCCGCCGGGTCCAGCGCCGGCGGCGCCGGGACGGTCCACATCCACTCGCGGAGCTTCTCCCGCTCGTGGGTCAGCTCGTGGATGTCGGTCTCCGCGTACTCGAACTCCGGCGACCAGAACAGCGCGTCGAAGGGGCACACCTCGATGCAGATCCCGCAGTACATGCAGAGCGAGAAGTCGATGGCGAAGCGGTCCAGCACGTTGCGGGTGCGGGCCCGGGCGTTCGGCTCGGCGGCCGGCAGCGTCTCCTTGTGGGAGTCGATGTAGATGCACCAGTCCGGGCACTCGCGCGCGCAGAGCATGCACACCGTGCAGTTCTCCTCCAGCAGCGCGATGACGCCGCGCGAACGCGGCGGTAGCACCGGCTGGACCTCGGGGTACTGCGCGGTGACGGTCTTCCTCGTCATCGTCCGCAGCGTCACGGCCAGGCCCTTGGCGAGGCCGGCACCGGGGAAACTCATGCGATCGCCACCTTGATGATGCCGGTGAGGGCCAGCTGGACGAGCGCGAGCGGGATCAGCACGATCCAGGCGAAGCGCATCAGCTGGTCCTCGCGCAGACGCGGGTAGGTGACCCGCAGCCAGATGACCACGAAGGCCAGCGCGAAGGTCTTGAGGAGCATCCAGAGCCAGCCGAGCTGGTCCGCCATCGGCCCGTGCCACCCGCCGAGGAACAGCACCGCCGTCAGCGCCGACACCACCAGGATGCCCACGTACTCGGACAGCAGGAACAGCGCGAAGCGCAGCCCGGTGTACTCGGTGTACGCGCCGAAGATGATCTCCGAGTCGGCGACCGGCATGTCGAACGGCGGCCGCTGGAGCTCGGCCAGACCGGCCGTGAAGAACACGAAGGCGCCGATGATCTGCCAGGGCAGCCAGTACCACTGCCAGGCGTCCAGGATCCCGGGCAGCGACAGGGTGCCGGCGGCCATCGCCACCGAGGCCGCCGCGAGCACCATCGGCAGCTCGTAGGACATCAGCTGGGCGGCCGTGCGCAGGCCGCCGAGCAGCGAGAACTTGTTCGCCGAGGCCCAGCCGGCCATCAGCTTGCCGATCACGCCGACGCCCATCACGGCCAGCACGAAGAACAGCCCGGCGTCGATCGCCTGCCCGACGAAGCCGTTCGGGCCGACCGGGATCGCCAGCAGCACGAAGAGGTACGGCAGCAGCGAGACGGCGGGCGCCAGCTGGAAGACCCGGCGGTCCGCGTCGGCCGGGACGATGTCCTCCTTCTGGGCGAACTTCACCCCGTCCGCGACGAGCTGGGCCCAGCCGTGGAAGCCGCCCGCGTACATCGGGCCGAGCCGGCCCTGCATGTGCGCCATCACCTTGTGCTCGGTCTGGCCGATGAGCAGCGGGAAGACCAGGAAGACGACCAGGGTGGCGACGCAGCGGAGCACCGTGTCGAGCAGGTTCACGCGCCGTCTCCGTCCTGGTCGGCCGCTCCGGCCGAGTTCTCGTCCTTCGCCCCGCCGGGCTCCTGCTCGCCGGGCCCGCCCGACGGCTTCTCCTCGTGGGCGGGCACCGGGTGGTGCCAGGGCGCGTCGGAGGACCGGGGCCGGGCCGGGGCCTGGGGCTCGGCCGTCGGTTCGGCCGTCGGTTCGGCCGTCGGTTCGGCCGTCGGCTCGGCGGCGGTCTCGGCGGCCTGGCTGACCGAGCCGGCGGACACCGACCGGGTCCGCCGCGGCCGGTCGGTCCGCACCGGCGGAGCGCCTTCGGCAGCGGGCACGCCGGGCACGCCGGGCACGCCGGGCACGCCGGGAGCAGCCGAGGCCTCCGGAGCCGCCGCCTCCTCGCCGCCCGCCTGGCTCGCCGAGCCCTCGGAGACCGACCTGGTCCGCCGCGGCCGGTCCGCCCGCACCGCCGGAGCGCCCTCGGCGGCAGGTGCGCC
>NZ_JBHYGR010000198.1:0-4346 GCF_042738155.1 Kitasatospora sp. NPDC059088
GCCCCATTCCTCGTTCGTCAGATCACCCCGCCCCATGCCGGGCACAACGAGCCCGGCATGGAGAAGTCACATGATCCGCCGGACAGAACCTAGCCCGCACCATCCGCCCCACCTGGTCGGAGGCGGCCATGCCCCACCGTCCCGCGCCCCGGCGCTCCCTGGCCCTCGCGTCCGTCTGCCTCGCGGCCTTCGCGATCAACCTGGACACCACGATCGTCAACGTCGCCCTCCCGGACCTCGGCCGCCAACTGCACGCCACCACCCGCGACCTCCAGTGGATCGTCGACGGCTACAACCTCGCCTTCGCGGCCCTCGTCCTGACCGCCGGTTCGCTCGGCGACCGGTTCGGACGACGGCCCGCGCTGCTCACCGGACTCGGCGGCTTCGCGCTCACCGGCGCGCTGGGAGCCGCCACCGGGTCGTCCGGCGCGCTGATCGCCGTCCGCTTCGCCATGGGCGCCTGCGCGGCGGTCATCTTCCCCACGACCCTGTCCGTCATCACCAACGCCTTCCCCGACCGCCGCGCACGCGCCAAGGCGGTCGGCCTGTGGGGCGCGGTCACCGGCCTCGGCGTCGCCGTCGGTCCGGTCGCCGGCGGACTCCTGCTGGCCCACTTCGCCTGGCCCTCGGTCTTCCTCGCGCTCGTACCGGTGGCGCTGGTCGCCCTCGCCGCCACCTGGTTCTGGGTCCCGGAGTCCAGGGACCCGTCGAGCGCCCGACTGGACCCCCCGGGCCTGCTCACCGCCTCGGCCGCCGTCGGCCTGCTGGTCTTCACGGTCATCGAGGCGCCGACCCGGGGCTGGGACCGGCCCGCCACCCTCGCGGGCTTCGCCGCCGCCACCGCCCTCGCCGCCCTCTTCGTGGTGATCGAACGCGGACGCAGCCACCCGATGGTGGACATCACCCTGTTCCGCACCCCGGCCTTCTCCGCCGCCAGCGGAGCGGTCACCGTCGCGTTCTTCGCGCTCTTCGGTTTCATCTTCCTGGTGACGCAGTACTTCCAGTTCATCCGCGGCTACGGCGCCCTCTCCACCGGCGTGCGGATCCTGCCGGTCGCGCTCACCATCGCGCTCGGCTCGCTCGGCGGGGTCGCGCTCGCCGCCAGGGCCGGGACCCGGGCGGTCGTGACCTCCGGGCTCCTGCTGCTCGGGGCCTCCTTCGGGTGGATCGCCCTCTCGCCCGCCTTCCAGTCCTACGGGCTGATCGTCGGTCAAATGATCCTGATGGGACTGGGCCTCGGCCTGACGACCGCACCGGCCACCGAGTCGATCCTCAGTGTCCTGCCGCCCGCCAAGGCGGGCGTCGGATCGGCCGTGAACGACGCGACCCGGGAGGCCGGCGGGACCCTCGGCGTCGCCGTCGTCGGCAGCGTCTTCACCTCCCTCTACGCCTCCCACCTCGCGACGACCGCCTTCTCCACCCTCCCGGCCGGCACCCTCAGCGCGGCCGAGGGCTCGGTGGCCGAGGCCCTGCGCAGCGCGGCGGCCACGCCTCCGGGCTCCGGGGAGGCGCTGCGGGCGGCGGTCCAGAGCTCCTTCATGCACGGATTCCACGTCGCCTGCACCGTCGGTCTCGCGGTCTGCCTCCTCGGCGCCGCCCTGGCCCTGGCCCTGCCCGGCGCCCACCCCGCGCCCGTGTCCTCGACACCGGCACCGGCACCGGTCCTGCCGAGGCGGTGACGCTGTCCCCGAGGCAGCCGGGTGCTCGAGGGGGCGGCACGTGACGTGATGCCCGGTTTGCTTGAGGCGGGGGCGCAGCTGCCGGCTAGGTCGTGACGAAGGCGCCGGTGGCGGCGTCGATGGTGACCACCAGGATGCCCTTCTTCTGCTGGTCCTCCGGCGGCTTCATGCCGACCAGCCAGCGCGGGTGCCAGGTGCCGTCGCGGTCCGCCTGGGCGAGGAGGATCGTGCTGCTGGTGGTGAAGCCGGGGTGGGCGGTGGCCGCGGTGCTCCGGGCGGTCGCCTCGGTGACGGTCGCCTTCGGGAGGGCGGGCGGGTCGACGTGCCGGGCGGAGAACGAACTGACCCGGCCGTTGCCGGTGACGAGCAGGTCGAGTCGCATCGGCATGAGGACGCCGTCGACGCGGGAACGCCACTGGACGGTCCTGGCGCCGCCGGAATTGGGCTGGGGGTCGGTGCTGGGGTAGCTGTCGGTGAGGGCCCAGGGGAAGTGGGTCCGGGCGAAGCGGGTGGCGGCGTCGACCGCGACGTCGTCGCTGACTTCGCCGGGTGCCTGGTCGGGGGTCGGCCCGACGAGCCCGGAGGCCGGTTCGCCGCCCGGCCACGCCAGTTCGAGGCTGCCCTGCCGGCCGGTGACGCTGACCGTCCCGGGGTGGCCGGAGGATCCTTCGACGTACTGGACGGACGCGATCTCGGCGGCCGACCCGAAGAACTCCCGGAACGCCTTGGTGGCGGCGGCCCGCTGGGCCGGTCCGGCCGCGGTGTTCTCCGTGGGGTCGGGTGCGACGACCGTCACGGAGGGCACCAGGACGGCCGCGATCACTGCGGCTCCGCCCACGAGGGCGACCGCCCCGCGTGCGAGCTCGCGCCTGGTGGTGCCCAGCGGTCGGTCGCCCGTCCGGCGGCTCCACAGGTACGCGAGGCCACAGCCGAGCACGGCCCCGAGCGCGTTGTCCCACAGGTCGGCGGAATCGCAGCTGCGGCCGATGCCGGGGGTCAGGGCCTGGGTCGCCTCGACGGCTGCGGAGAGCAGCGTGAGGGCGATGCCGGTGCTGACGGGCCGTCGAACGAGGCGGGAGGTGAAGAAGCCGGCCGGGACGAACAGGGCGATGTTCATCAGGCCCTGGGTGCCCGACATCGCACCCGTCAGGTCGAGCCCGGCGGTGCAGCGGAGCGGGGCCGGTGCGTCGGGGTGCACGGGGTAGAGGGTGGCGACGAGCACCAGGGCGGTGGACGCTCCGGCGAGCGCGGACAGCGGCCTCGGGGCCGAGCGCCGTTCGGCGACGGCCGCCGAGAGGGCGGCGGCGCCGATCAGAGCCGCCAGGACGGTCCAGAGCAGTCCCGGCTCGTGGTGGAGGATCGCGCGGATCATGCTGGTGGCACTCCAGTGGGCACGGCGATGGGCCCACGCCCTCGGGCGCGGGCCCATCGTGACGGCGGGCGGCTGCTAGCAGATGGTGACGGGCGCGTTGTAGAACGTGTTCTGGCCCTTGACGGCCATCCAGCCGATCACGTTCTGGCAGTCGTTGAACCCGAGGTCCCAGAACCACGCGTCCTTGGTCTGGTTGACGGACTGGTCGCTCCAGTCGCGGTTGTAGGAGTAGCCGTGGTAGTTGAACCCGAACTGTGCGGTGATGGTGCCGCCGCCGGTCTTCTCGTAGACGTCCTGCAGCTGCCAGAAGGCGGACCCGTCGGGCTGGGTCTTGTCCTCCTGGGAGATGGACGTGCTGAGGCGGCCGTTGGAGAGCGACGTCGACGCGTTGTACTTCGCTTGTGCCATGGCCTGGGATGCGCCTCCGACGGCCAGGAGGGCTCCGGCCAGGGCGGTTCCGATGACGCGCGTGCCGATTCGCATGATGCTCCTCTTGGTGAAGGGGGGTCAGGAACGGATCGGTCCTCCCGCACCGTTCATGGTTCCGGGCGGGCTCCCCGTGTGCTTTCCACGGTAGGACGGGGTTCCTGCCTTGGAATCAGCAATGCGTCTCAGGGACTCCGCAATGCGTCTCCAGACGCCCGCGGTCCGTCGGAGCGGACGGGCCGGAGCGCGGCCGGCTGTTGCGCGTGATCGGCAGGATCGCGCTCAGCGACCGGTGATGACGATCGGCCCTTCAGACCGTGAACCACTCCTTGGCCTCGGCGGAGCTGTACGCCCGGACGATGATGCCCGCGATCGCGATGCCGGCCAGCGAGATGATCGAGCCGGAGAAGAGCTGGATCACGCCGCTGACGATCGCGAGCCACTCGATCACCAGTACGGTCCTCCGGGTCCACCGGGCCCCACCCGGCGCCAGGGCCGCGCAGGTGCCGAGCAGGACGCCGATCAGGATCGAGAGGAAGGCGATGAACGTCACCATGGCGACGCCTTCACCGTGCTGGCCGTGGATCAGTGCGAGGAGGAAGATCCCAGCCGCGCTGTTGCCGACGGCGTGCAGCCAGACCCCCGCTACCACCCACTTGAGTGATGTCGGCATCCGCTCGTCCGCCAACTGGTTCGCCATCGGTGACCACCCCCGGATCGTCGGTGCGGCCGGGCCGGCGGCCGGGCCGTAGGGGAGAGGATCCGGGTGGCCGGGTCCGCCGTCAATGGCCACGACCGCCCCCTTTCTCCGGTCGGCCGAGGCGCGGAGGGGCGTGGGGGGGGGGGGGCGGGGGGGCGAGCGGGGGCGC
>NZ_JBHYGR010000198.1:4356-12966 GCF_042738155.1 Kitasatospora sp. NPDC059088
CCCCGCCCCCTTCCCCCGGCGGCCCGCGGCGCGGTGGGCGGTCGCGGCCCCCCGGGCACCGCCGGCCCGCTACGGGCGGGGGTGGTGGCTCAGGCCTGGGTGACCAGGTCCAGGTACGCGTCGTGCCAGAGGTCCTCGTCGCCGTCCGGCAGCAGCAGCACCCGGTCCGGCCGGAGCGCCTCGATGGCACCGGGGTCGTGGGTGACCATCACGATCGCGCCCGGGTAGGTGCCGACCGAGGCCAGCACCTCGGCCCGGGAGGCCGGATCGAGGTTGTTGGTCGGCTCGTCCAGCAGCAGCACGTTGGCGCCGGAGTGGACCAGGGCGGCCAGCGCCAGCCTGGTCTTCTCGCCGCCGGACAGCACGCCGGCCGGCTTGTCGGCGTTGTCCCCGCGGAACAGGAACGCGCCGAGGACGGTCCGCAGTTCGCCGTCGGTCAGCTCGGGCGCGGCCGCGGCCAGGTTGTCGCGCACGCTGAGCGCGGGGTCCAGGGTGTCGTGCTCCTGGGCGAAGTAGCCGAGCCGCAGGCCGGTGCCGGCGACGACCCGGCCGGAGTCCGGGCGTTCCCGCCCGGCCAGGACGCGCAGCAGGGTGGTCTTGCCGGCGCCGTTGAGGCCGAGCACGACCGTCCGGCTGCCGCGCTCCACGGCGAGGTCCAGGCCGCTCAGCACCGTCCGGCCGCCGTAGGCCTTGGCCAGGCTCACCGCGCCGAGCGGGGTCCGGCCGCAGGGCGCGGGCTCGGGCAGCCGGATGCGCGCCGCGCGCTCGGTCTGCCGTACGGGTTCCAGCTCGGCGAGCATCCGGTCGGCGCGCCGGGCCATGCTGCGGGCGCTGGTCGCGGTGGCGACGTTGGACCGCATCCGGTCGGCCTGGGCGTGCAGGGCGGCGGCCTTGCGTTCGGCGTTGGCCCGTTCCCGGGTGCGGCGGCGCTCGTCGGCCGCACGCTGGGCCAGGTAGGCCCGCCAGCCGGTGTTGTGGACGTCGAGCGCGGCGCGCTGCGGGTCCAGGTGGAAGACCCGGTTGACGGTCTCCGCCAGCAGGTCGAGGTCGTGGCTGATCAGCACCAGTCCGCCCCGGTGGGTGGCGAGGAAGCCGCGCAGCCAGCCGACCGAGTCGGCGTCCAGGTGGTTGGTGGGCTCGTCCAGCAGCAGGGTGCCGTGGTCGGCGAACAGGATGCGGGCCAGTTCGACCCGGCGGCGCTGGCCGCCGGAGAGGGTGCCGACGGGGGCGTCCAGCATCCGGGCGGGCAGCCCGAGTCCGGCCGCGACCCGGGCGGCCTCGGCCTCGGCCGGGTAGCCGCCGCGGGACTGGAACGCGGCGTCGGCGCGCGCGTAGGCGTCCATCGCCCGGCGTTCCTCGGCGGCGGAGCCGGCCACGGCCATGGCCCGCTCGGCGTCGCGCAGCGCGCGGAGGGCGGTGTCCAGGCCGCGGGCGGACAGGATGCGGTCGGTGACGGTGACGGCCGGGTCGGCGGCGCGGGAGTCCTGCGCGAGGTAGCCGACCGGTCCGGTGCGGGTGACCGTACCGGCGGCGGGGGGCAGGTGCCCGGCGAGGGTGGAGAGCAGGGTGGTCTTGCCGGCGCCGTTGCGGCCGACCAGGCCGATCCGGTCGCCGGGGGCGATGTGCAGGGTGACGTCGGACAGCAGCAGACGGGCGCCGACGCGCACGTCGACACCATGGGTGGTGATCATATGGTAACGCTCCGAAACGACTAGCGGACAGACGGGTGGCGTGGAGGCGGTCCGTCAGCTAGGAGATGCGGGGCGTAGACATGTCGGCCAGAGTAACGGGCGGCCGGTCCGGACGCACCCGAATTAACGGGTGCGTCCGCTTGGCGGGTGCGTCCGCGCGGGCCGTCAGCCGCGCAGCACGGCGGCCACCACTGCCGGGTGGAACAGCCGGGTCGGTGGCGCGACCAGCGACAGTACCTCGTGGAAGGCCGCCGTGATCTCGGGGTTGTGGGTGGCGCCCCGGAGCACCTTGTCCAGGTAGCGGTGCTGGAGCCTGATCAGGGCGCCCGAGGGCCCGCCCGTGGTGGCGGCGAAGCGGACGTCCTCGGCGCTGGACATCATCCACGCGGTCTTGGACACCGCCGCGATCTCCCGGCGCGCGTCACGGGCGGTGGCGGGCCCGACGCCGCCGTGCCGGGCGGCCGTGCGGCGCAGCACCTGGGCGCAGAACAGCGACACGGTGATGCCCTGCCCGTACACCGGATTGAAGGTGCTCGCGGCGTCGCCGACCGCCACCAGGCCGTCCGGGGCGCCGCGTTCGTAGTGCCGCCGTACGCCCGGGCCGGGCAGGAAGCCGCGTACCTCGCCCGCCGGTTCGGCGCCCCGCAGCATCTCCGCGAGGGCCGGGTCGCGCAGCCGGGACAGGTGCTCGGTGAAGCCCTCGGTGCCGGGCGCGGGCTCCGCGCCGCGCATCCCGGCCAGGCTCACGATCCAGCGGTCGCCCTCGACCGGCAGCAGGACGCCCATCCGGGGCTTGTCCGGGGCCTTGGTCTGGAGGTAGACGGCCTGGTGGCCGAGGTCGACGCCGGTCGGTCGGTGGAACAGCCGGGAGGCGTACGCGACGCCCGCGTCCACCCGCTCCTCCGGCACCGGGCGGCCCAGTTCGCCGAGCCACTTCGGCACCGAGGTCGAGCGGCCGGCCGCGTCGATCACCAACTCGGCCGGGATCTCCCGGACTTCGCCGCGCCCCTGGACGTCCCCGCGCTCCCGGCCGCGCTCGCGGACCTTCACCCCGGTGACCCGCTGCGCCGAGCCGAGCAGGCCGACCACGTCGGTGCCCTCCAGGAACTCGATCGACGGTTCGGTGCGGACCCGGTCCAGCACCACCTTGTCCAGCACCGGCCGGGTGCAGGAGAGGAAGGCCAGTCGGGCCGGGTAGTCGGCCATCCAGCCGGCGGAGCTGAGCCACCGGAGGTCGCCCGAGGTGGAGACCCGGTGCGCGCCCGCGTCGGTCAACTCCTGCTTGATGCCGGGCATCAGCTCCTCCAGCGCGCGGTGCCCCGCCTCCAGCACCAGGTGCGCGTGCCGGCCCTGCGGCACCCCGGCCCGGAACGCCGGCGTGTCCGGGTACCGGTCCCGCTCCACCACGACGATCCGCTCGGCGCGCCCCCGCAGCGCCCAGGCCGCCACCACGCCGGCCAGCCCGCCGCCGATCACCACCGCCGTGCCCCGCCCGGGGGCCGTCTCCGAAGAATTCATGCGACGTAGCGTAGTGGTGGCGGCGTCGGACCGTAATCGTTCCAGCTGGACGAACGGGCCGACGGCGTAAGTCCGTTGAGGCCCGGTCCGGACGGCCTCGGGGCCGCCGGTGGGTCCGGTCGGAAGGGTGGTGGAGAGGGGCGGTGGTCAGGGGCGGTGGAGAGGGTCGGTCGTGCGGGTACTAACATCGGGTGGGGTTGCGTCGGCGTCCCCCGGGGCGCGCGGATTCGAGGAGGTGAGAGCCGTGGAGTGCAGTAGTACGGGTCGAAGTCGGCCCCGCCCCCGGTTGTCCCGCAGGATTCGCGGCCCCCGGCACTCCTCCTCCCGTAGGGCTCCCGCGCAGGGCTGACCCCGCCACCGGCGGGGCGCACTGCCGGTCGCGCCGTGCGCGTGGCGGCGGGCCGGGCGCCTCCGGCCCACCGTGCCGAGCACGGCGGTGGCCGGGCACCCACCGTGGAGGTTCCCCGCATGTCCGACTGGCGTGTGCGCGCCGTGCGCGCGAGCAGGCGTCCGTTCTCCCGTCCGACGGCCGAGCGCCGGCCCGTCGACCCCCGGTCCGCGCCCGAGCACTCGATGGACCCGCGCCCGGACCAGCCGGTCGAGCCGGGGGCGCTGGAGCGTTCCCTGGTGGACGCGGCGGTCTACCGCGACGGCCGCCGCACGGACGCGCCCGCCGACCTCGCCGCGATCTACCGCGAACTGCCCGACCGGCCCGGCACGATGGCCTGGATCGGGCTGTTCCGCCCGGCGGAGGCGCAGCTGCTGGAGGCCGCGGACCGGTTCAACCTGCACGAACTGGCCGTCGAGGACGCCATCGTGGCCCACCAGCGGCCGAAGCTGGAGCGCTACGGCGACACCCTGTTCGTGGTGCTGCGCGCCGCCCGCTACCTGGACGAGGCGGAGGAGGTGGACTTCGGCGAGATCCACCTGTTCGTCGGCCCCGAGTTCGTCATCACCGTGCGCCACTCGCAGGCCCCGGACCTCTCCGCGGTGCGCCGCCGCCTGGAGGACGACCCGGAGCTGCTGGCGCTCGGTCCGGAGGCGGTGCTGTACGGGGTACTGGACGCCGTGGTGGACGGCTACGCGCCGGTGATCGCCGGGCTCCAGCACGACATCGACGAGATCGAGACCGAGGTGTTCGGCGGGGACCCGCACGTCTCCCGCCGGATCTACGAGCTGTCCCGCGAGGTGATCGAGCTCCAGCGGGCCACCCGGCCGCTGCTGGAGATCATGCGGAGCCTGGAGGCGGGCTTCGGCAAGTACGGCACCGACGAGGAGCTCCAGCGCCGCCTGCGGGACGTCGCCGACCACGCCACCTACGCGGCCGAGCGGGTGGACGGCTTCCGGCAGATGCTGCAGAACATCCTGACGGTGAACGCGACGCTGGTCTCGCAGCGGCAGAACGAGGAGATGAAGCAGCTCGCCGAGGCGGGGCACGCGCAGAACGACGAGATCAAGAAGATCTCCTCCTGGGCGGCCATCCTGTTCGCGCCGACCCTGATCGGCACGGTCTACGGGATGAACTTCGAGATCATGCCGGAGCTCAAGTGGGCCTTCGGCTATCCGTTCGCGGTCGGGCTGATGGCGCTGGTCTGCACCGGGCTGTACCTGGTGTTCAAGCGCCGCGACTGGCTCTGACGGCCCCGGGCCGGGCAGCTGCTGGGCCCCGCTCCGGGCCGTCCGGGTGCCACCGGCGACCCCGCGCTAAGGAAGCGTCAAGATCCCCGTCCGCCGGTGTCAAGGAGCCGTCAGGGAGCGTCCCACCGCCGGTGGCGCGGCACTAGCGTCGCGCGGCGGAGAGAAACGGTTCTGTGTTCGGTTCCCACCGGGAGCCCCGGCGGACCGTGCCACGGGGGAAAGGGACGTGTGGTCATGACCACCTCGACAGCAGGCAGATCGGCCACCTCGGAGGAGGCGGCCGCCGGAGGGGACGACGGCCCGGAACCGGCCGGGAGCGGCGAACCCGCCGGACCGCGGCCGCCGTCCGGACCGTGGCTGCCGTCCGGGCCGCTGGCCCGGCTCGGGCAGGGCCTGCGGACGGTCGGCAGCCGCTCCTACTGGACCACCCCGCGCCTGGTCCGCGCGCTCACCGCGCTGAGCCTGGCCGCCCTGATCGGCCTCGGCGCCACCGCCACCGCCGTGCTCGGCGGCGCCCGGGACGGCACCGACACCATCGGCCACCGGGCGGCCCCGCAGGCCACCCGCGCCGCCGACCTCTACTTCGCGCTCAGCGACATGGACGCCCAGGCCGCCAACCTGCTGCTGGTCGGCGACGACCAGGACTACGCCGCGCTGCGCAAGCAGACCTTGGACACCTACGAGCAGCGCCGCAACCAGGCCGACGACGACCTCCAGCAGGCCGCCCAGGCGGCCGCCGCCGACCCGGCCGGGCAGCGCGCCGTCCAACTGGTGCTCGGCCGGCTCGGCAGCTACGAGGCCCTGGTGGCCCGCTCCCAGCTGCTGGAGGAGCAGGCCAAGGCCCCGGCCGGCCAGCCCTCGCCCGCCGCCCTGGACGCCTACCGGCAGGCCTCCGA
The DNA here is from genome assembly GCF_042738155.1 of Kitasatospora sp. NPDC059088. Classification (NCBI taxonomy): domain Bacteria; kingdom Bacillati; phylum Actinomycetota; class Actinomycetes; order Kitasatosporales; family Streptomycetaceae; genus Kitasatospora; species Kitasatospora sp. NPDC059088. The sequence continues at coordinate 10,100 of NZ_JBHYGR010000198.1, forward strand.
CCTGCTGCGCAGCCAGCTGCTGCCCGCCGCCGACCAGGTCACCGCCGCCAACGAGGCGACCGTCGACCGCGTCTACGGCGAGCAGCGCGACGCCCTGGGCACCGGCTGGTGGTGGCTGTTCGGCGCCGGACTGCTCGCCCTCGCCGCGCTGGTCGGGCTCCAGCGCGCGCTGCTCGTGCGCTACCACCGGGTGTTCAACCCCGCGCTGGCCGGCGTCACCCTGCTGACCGGCGTGGTGCTGGTGACCGGTCTGGCCCTGGTGGGCCGCACCTCGGACCACCTGGTGACGGCCAAGAGCGACGCCTACGACTCGGTGATCGCGCTCAGCCGCTCCCGGGCCGTCGCGTACGACATGAACGCCGACGAGAGCCGCTACCTGATCGACCCGAGCCGGGCGGCCGTGTGGGAGCAGGCCTACCTGGAGCAGAGCCAGGCGATCGTCCACTTCGACGGGGCGACCCTGGACACCTACGGCACCCGGCTGCAGACCGCCGTCGAACGCCACCACCAGGACCGCTCCACCGTCCCCTTCGGCGGGTACCTGGGCGCCGAGCTGAACAACATCACCTTCCCCGGCGAGCAGGCGGCCGCCGAGCGGGTCCTGAGCGCCTTCCAGGAGTACCAGGCGATCGACCACCGGATGCGCGTGCTGCGCGGCGCGGGGCAGCTCAAGGACGCGATCACGCTCAACACCGGGCTCGCCGAGGGACAGTCCAACTACCAGTTCGGGCAGTTGGGCGCGGCCATGCAGGACACCATCGACGTCAACCAGAAGGCGATGGACTCGGCCCTCGCGGCGACCGACGGCGACCTCGACGGCACCACGGCGGCCCTGGGCGGGGTCGTCCTGGCGGCGGCGGTGGCGCTCACCGCGCTGGGGGTGCGGCCCCGGCTGCGCGAGTACCGGTAGCGCGAGTGCCGGTGGCGCGCGTACCAGTGGCGCGAGTGCCGGTGGCGCGCGGCCCGACGACCGGGTGACGGGGGAGGACTGGAAGGCCGTGATCCGGGAAGCCGGAGGAGGGGGCCCGGTGGCGGTCGGCGGACCGCTACCGGGCCCCTCGGCAGGTGGGGACGGGCCGTCACCGGTGTGCCGGATTGACAAGCACCCTTGCCGTCCCGGCGAATAGCAGGCATGGCCGACGAAGAGTTCGAGAACGTCCTCACCACGGTGGGCCCGCGGCTGCGGGCCCTGCGCAGGGAGCGCGGCACCACGCTCGCCAAGCTGGCCGCGGCGACCGGGATCTCGCTCAGCACGCTGTCCCGTCTGGAGTCCGGGCAGCGCAAGCCGACCCTGGAGCTGCTGCTGCCGCTGGCCCGGGAGTACCGGGTGCCGCTGGACGAACTGGTCGGCGCCCCGGCCACCGGGGACCCGCGGATCCACCCGCGCCCGGTGACCAGGAACGGCCAGACCGTCGTCCCGCTCACCCGCCACCTCGGTGGTCTGCACGCGTACAAGCACATCGTGCCGCCGGGCCGGAACGCCGGGCCGGAGCTGGAGTTGAAGGTCCACGAGGGCTACGAGTGGCTGTACGTGCTGTCCGGGAGGCTGCGGCTGGTGCTCGGCCCGCACGACCTGGAACTGACCGCCGGTGAGGCCGCCGAGTTCGACACCCGGACCCCGCACGGCTTCGGCAACGCCGGTTCGCAGCCGGTGGAGTTCCTCAGCCTGTTCGGCCCGCAGGGCGAACGCATCCACATCAGGGCGCGACCGGGAACCTCTGTTCGGTAGGTTCGTTCCCTGACAGGGGGTCTCCGCTTCGGGCTCCCCCGCAGGCCGTCGGGAGGGGCCGATTACATGAGTGTGCAGCAGAGCACGGAGTCCGGTGAGAGCGGCGGAACCGAGCAGAGGCCGGGGACCGCGCCGGAGGGGGCCGGCACCGGCCCCGGCGCAGGCCCCGGTGCCGGGCCCGCCACCGGGCCGGGCGCCGCCCCCGGAACCCGTTCCGGAGCCGGGACGGAGGAGCCGCCGGAGCCGGAAGCCGGGCGGGCCGCCGGACCGGAGGAGTCCACCGCGGCCGGTGCGAAGCCCGCGCGCAAGAAGCGCCCGTTCTGGCAGGAGCTGCCGATCCTGCTGGTGATCGCCCTGCTGCTCTCGCTCGGCATCAAGACCTTCTTCGTGCAGGCCTTCTCGATCCCCTCCGGTTCGATGGAGAACACCCTGCAGATCGGCGACCGGGTGCTGGTCGACAAGCTCACCCCGTGGTTCGGCGCCGAGCCGGAGCGCGGCGAGGTGGTGGTCTTCCGCGACCCGGGCGGCTGGCTGGAGGACACCCCCACGACCAGCTCCGGCGGCGTCATGGGCACCGTCCAGAAGGCGCTGAGCACCGTCGGCCTGATGCCCTCGGCGGACGAGAAGGACCTGATCAAGCGGGTCATCGCGGTCGGCGGCGACACCGTCGAGTGCAACGCGGGCAGCCCGGTGAAGGTGAACGGCGTCGCGCTGGTCGAGCCGTACCTCTTCCCCGGGGCGACGCCCTGCGACAACGACCCGGTCGGCACCGTCACCGTGCCCAAGGGCAAGCTCTGGGTGATGGGAGACCACCGGAACAACTCCCGGGACTCCCGCCCGCACCAGAACCTCACCGGGGACGGCTTCGTGCCGGTGGACAACGTGGTCGGCCGGGCGTTCGTGGTGGCGTGGCCGATCTCCGACTGGTCCACCCTGCCCGTCCCGGACACCTTCGACAAGGTGCCCTCCCGGGCCGCGGGCGGCCCGGTGGAGGCGCCCCCGGCGCCGGCGGTGCTCGCCCTCGCGGGCGTCGTGCCGATCGCGCTGTGGCGGCGCCGGCGGGCGCGGCGCACCGGACGCTGAGCGGTACCGCTCCGCCGGAACTCCGCCCGCCGTGTTCTACACGGCTGTAGAGTTC
>NZ_JBHYGR010000199.1:0-12925 GCF_042738155.1 Kitasatospora sp. NPDC059088
CCCCGGGGGGGGGGGGGGGGAGGGGGGGGGGCCCGGCCAGGGCGGCCCCGGGGGGGCGGGGCCCGGGCCGGGGCCGCCCGTTCGGCCGCCGGCCACCGGCCGGGCCCGGGGTGCCCGCGGCGGGTAGGTTCGAGGGGTGACGACGAATGCTGTGCCGACGGACGCTCCGGGCGCGAAGTTGATCCTGCTGACCACCACCCACCGGGTGGCCCCCGGCCTGCTGGCGTGGCCGGCCTGGGAGGCTCTGCGGTCGGCCGGGCGGGTGCTGGTCGGGGACGAGGGGCACCCGCAGGTGCCGGCGGTGCGGCAGGCCGGGGTGGCGGTGGAGGTGGCGCCGGCCGGGTCGGCGCCGGCGCTGGCGCGGCTGCTGACCGGGCAGCCCGCCGGGGCGGGGGCGACGGTGTGGCTGGGCGGCCCGGACGGGGACCCGGGACTGACGGACGCGCTGGCCCGGCTCGCGGTGGAGCACGCCGGGGAGGTGCCGGAGATCGAGGTGCTGCCCGGCTCGTACGACCTGCCGGGGGCGCGGCTGCTGGACCTCGCCTCGGTGATGGACCGGCTGCGCTCGCCGGGCGGCTGCCCGTGGGACGCCGAGCAGACCCACGAGAGCCTGGTGAAGTACCTGGTCGAGGAGGCCTACGAGCTGGTCGAGGCGATCGAGGAGGGGGACCGGGACGCGCTGCGCGAGGAGCTGGGCGACGTGCTGTTCCAGGTGTTCTTCCACGCCCGGGTCGCGGAGGAGCACCCGACCGATCCGTTCACGATCGACGACGTGGCCGGGGACATGGTCGAGAAGCTGCTGTACCGGCACCCGCACGTGTTCGGGGACGTCGAGGTGGCGGGCGCCGACGAGGCGGAGGCGAACTGGGAGCAGTTGAAGGCGGCCGAGAAGGCGGACCGGGAGTCCGTCCTGGACGGCGTGCCGGCCGGGCTGCCGGCGCTGGCGTACGCGGCGAAGCTGGTGTCCCGGGTGCGCCGGGCGGGCTTCGCGGGGGTGCCGGACGAGCCGTACGAGCTGCCGCGCGAGCTGACCGCCGAGTCGGCGGGCCGGCTGCTGCTGGCGGTGGCGCAGCGGGCGCACGACGCCGGGGTGGACGTGGACGCGGCGCTGCGCTCGGCCGCGCGCGGCTACCGGGACGCGGTGCGCGCGGCCGAGGGGCTCCGGCCGGAGTAGACCTCGGTGGCGGGGCGGCTCAGGCCGCCGTCGCCGTGCGCTCGGTGGCGCACCGCTGCGGCGGGACGAGCTCGCCGATCGCCTCGCCGATCAGGACGACCAGTTCGGCGAGGCGCTCCAGGTCGAGGTGGGCGGGCAGGTCGGCGAGGGAGACGATCCGCTCGCCCCTCGGCCCCGCCACGCAGAAGAGGTCGATCGGACCGAAGTGCTTCTCGGCGGTGTCGACCAGCGCGGCGACGTCGCTGGGCCGGCGGATGTCGCCGGAGACGCCGACCACGGGGCAGCCCGGCCGGTCGAGTTCGGAGGCGAGGTCCTCGGCGATGCCGACGTGGGTGTCGGCGATCAGCATCCCGGCGGTGCCGGCCGCGGTGAACCGGCGGGCGAGGTCGGCCCCCGAACCGCCCGCGAGTACCGCGATGACGACGACTGCTCCGCTGACCGTCATTGGTCCAGCTCCTCCCTGCGGGCGACACCGCACCGGCGCCCGCGCGTACTTCGGAGGATCGTAGGCAGGTCCTGACCCTCCGCAACAGGGATTACCCCTCAGGTGACCAGGCTCACGCCTGCCGCCCGGCCAAGAGCTGGCCAAGGCCCGTCCACGCACCGTCCACGGGCCGTCCACGGAGTGTCGGCGTTCCGCTCGCGCGCCGGTCACGGACGGTTCGCGCGGCGGTGGCCTCCGGCCGGCCGCAGGGGCGCGTGCGCCGGTGGTCCGGGCCCCTCCGGTCCAGCGGTTACGGTCGACCCATGCCAGCTCAGCCCGAGGGCGCCCAGCCCGCCGCCCAGTCCGACCCGCAGCTCTTCACCTGGGAGTTCGCCGCCGACCCGTACCCCGCCTACGCCTGGCTGCGCGAGCACGCCCCGGTGCACCGCACCACGCTGCCGAGCGGGGTGGAGGCCTGGCTGGTGACGCGCTACGCGGACGCCCGGCAGGCGCTCGCGGACGGCCGGCTCTCGAAGAACCCGGCGCACCACAGCGGGCAGGCGCACCGCACCGGCCGGGTGGGCATCCCGGGGGAGCGGCAGGCGGACCTGATGACCCACCTGCTGAACATCGACCCGCCGGACCACACCCGGCTGCGCCGCCTGGTGTCGAAGGCGTTCACGCCGCGCCGGGTGGCGGAGTTCGAGCCGCGGGTGCAGCAGCTCACCGACCGGCTGATCGACGGCTTCGCGCAGCGCGGTTCGGCGGACCTGATCCACGAGTTCGCGTTCCCGCTCCCCATCTACGCGATCTGCGACATGCTCGGCGTTCCCTCCGAGGACCAGGACGACTTCCGGGACTGGGCCGGAATGATGATCCGGCACGGGGGCGGCCAACGCGGCGGCGTGGGGCGGGCGGTGAAGCGGATGCGGGCGTACCTGCTGGAGCTGATCCACCGCAAGCGGGCGGACCTCGGGGACGACCTGATCTCCGGCCTGATCCGGGCGAGCGACCACGGCGAGCACCTGACCGAGAACGAGGCCGCCGCGATGGCCTTCATCCTCCTCTTCGCCGGGTTCGAGACGACGGTGAACCTGATCGGCAACGGGACGTACGCGCTGCTGCGCAATCCCGGGCAGCGGGCCCTGCTGCAGGAGTCGGTGGCCCGCGGCGAGACCGCGCTGCTGGAGACCGGGATCGAGGAACTCCTGCGCTACGACGGGCCGGTGGAGCTGGCGACCTGGCGGTTCGCGACCGCTCCGCTGACCATCGGCGGGGTGGAGATCCCGGTCGGGGACCCGGTGCTGGTGGTGCTGGCGGCGGCGGACCGCGATCCGGCCAGGTTCTCCGACGAGAACACCCTCGACCTGGCCCGGAGCGACAACCCGCACCTGGGGTTCGGGCACGGCATCCACTACTGCATCGGAGCCCCGCTGGCCCGGCTGGAGGGGCGGTCCGCGCTGGCCACGCTGCTTTCCCGGCTGCCGGATCTGCGGCTGGCCGAAAGCCCGGAGAATCTGCGCTGGCGGGGTGGCCTGATCATGCGTGGATTGCGCGAACTTCCGGTCGAATTCAGTCCGGAGCCCCGGTCGCCGCACAGTCGTCCTGAGGCCACGACACGCTGACGAAGCATCCGGAACCGGCCACCGGCGGTGGTATGAACGCTCATCAAACCGGACAAAGCCCCGCCGTTGGTAGGCGATCGAACACGGGCCGTAATTCTTGTGTGATGTCGGTGATATGAGCTTGTGATTCGTCTGAGGATCTGTCTAGTCTCCGTGGAGTTCGCAGCTGCGGACCTCGTGCGCGGACGCCGAATCCTGCCCGCCGCGCCACGGGAAACCGACCAGAACCCTGGGCAGGGGCGGGGGAACCAGGTTTGTTGCCGTTCCTCCACGGCTCGGGGTGAAGCCGCCCGCGCGGAATCGATTCCGCAGACGGCGGCCGGGCCACCTCCCGGTCCGAACCCGACAGCTCACCTCGCAGGCGTGCGGAGAGGGACCTTCATGCTGTTCGTTGGAACCGGCCGTCATCGCCGTCGCACCCAGGCCGAGAAGGCCATCGCCGTCGCCGGTGTGGCCGGCGTCGGACTCGCACTGCCGCTCCTCTCCGCCACCGGCGCCTCCGCCGCCCCGGCCTCCGTCTGGGACTCCGTCGCCCAGTGCGAGAGCGGCGGCAACTGGAGCATCAACACCGGCAACGGCTTCTCCGGCGGCCTCCAGTTCACCCCCAGCACCTGGAAGGCGTACGGCGGCACCGCGTACGCGGCGCAGGCCAACCAGGCCAGCAAGGGGCAGCAGATCGCCGTCGCCGAGAAGGTCCTCGCCTCGCAGGGCCCCGGCGCCTGGCCGGTCTGCTCCCAGAAGGCGGGCCTGAGCAAGGGCGGCGCCCCGGCCGAGGTGGACACCTCCTCGGACGCCAAGCCGCAGAAGCAGCAGGCCCAGAAGCAGGCACCCAAGCAGCAGGCCCCCAAGGCCGCCGCCAAGCCCGCCCAGCCCAAGCCGGTCCAGCAGTACGCGCCGAAGCACGCCGCGCCGAAGCAGGCCGAGCAGCCCGCCGCCCCGTCGGCGCAGCAGTACGCCCCCAAGCACGCCGCCCCGCGGGCCGCGCAGGCCCCGGCCGCCACGACCGGCCACGACTACACCGTCCGGGACGGTGACACCCTGTCGGGCATCGCCACCGCCCAGGGCGTGTCCGGCGGCTGGCAGGCGCTCTACGACGGCAACCGCACCACGGTCGGCGGCAACCCGGACATGATCGTGCCCGGCCAGGTCCTGCACCTGGGCTGAGCCGGACCGTTCCACGGCGAACGACACGCTGGACACGTAGGGGGCCGCGCCCGGCGGCCCCCTACGTCCGCGTTCGCCCGCCCCGATGGACGCCCCGGTGGGACGCACCGGGACGAGCAGGTGAACTACCGGTGGGTAGCCGGGCCACACGGTGAGACGCAGCCCGGGCCGAGGTGGCCCCGGGAGCCCGGGCGGTTAGGCTCTGGTCGTAACGACTCCGCAATCGTCCGGCCGACAGCACCACCCGCAGCCGGACCCTGCTTCCGCAAGGAGATGCTTCGTGCCGTCCATCGATGTCGTCGTAGCCCGTGAAATCCTCGACTCCCGCGGCAACCCCACGGTCGAGGTCGAGGTCGGCCTCGACGACGGCAGCACGGGTCGTGCCGCTGTTCCGTCGGGTGCCTCGACCGGCGCCTTCGAGGCGCTCGAACTGCGCGACGGCGACAAGAACCGCTACTTCGGCAAGGGCGTGGAGAAGGCCGTCCTGGCCGTCATCGAGCAGATCGGCCCGGAGCTGGTCGGCTACGACGCCACCGAGCAGCGCCTGATCGACCAGGCCATGCTCGACCTGGACGCCACCCCGGACAAGTCCTCGCTCGGCGCCAACGCCATCCTGGGCGTCTCGCTGGCCGTCGCGCACGCCGCCTCCGAGGCCAGCGACCTGCCGCTGTTCCGCTACCTGGGCGGCCCGAACGCCCACGTCCTGCCGGTCCCGATGATGAACATCCTCAACGGCGGCTCGCACGCGGACTCCAACGTCGACATCCAGGAGTTCATGATCGCTCCGATCGGCGCGGAGTCCTTCTCCGAGGCCGTCCGCTGGGGCGTCGAGGTCTACCACACCCTCAAGGGCGTGCTGAAGGAGCGCGGCCTGTCCACCGGCCTCGGCGACGAGGGCGGCTTCGCGCCGAACCTGGACAGCAACCGCGAGGCCCTGGACCTCATCACCGAGGCCATCCAGAAGGCCGGCTACGTGCCCGGCCGCGACATCGCGCTGGCCCTGGACGTCGCCGCCTCCGAGTTCTTCCAGGACGGCGCCTACCAGTTCGAGGGCAAGGCCCTGTCGGCCGCCGAGCTCATCGAGTACTACGCCGAGCTGGTCGCCTCCTACCCGCTGGTCTCCATCGAGGACCCGCTGGACGAGTCGGACTGGGACGGCTGGAAGGCCATGACCGTCAAGCTGGGCGACAAGGTCCAGCTGGTCGGCGACGACCTGTTCGTCACCAACCCGGCCCGCCTGGCCAAGGGCATCGAGACCGGCACCGCCAACGCGCTGCTGGTGAAGGTGAACCAGATCGGCTCGCTGACCGAGACCCTGGACGCCGTCGAGCTGGCCCAGCGCAACGGCTACCGCTGCATGATGTCGCACCGCTCCGGCGAGACCGAGGACGTCACCATCGCCGACCTGGCCGTCGCCACCAACTGCGGCCAGATCAAGACCGGTGCCCCGGCCCGCTCCGAGCGCGTCGCCAAGTACAACCAGCTGCTGCGCATCGAGGAGATCCTCGACGACGCCGCCGAGTACGCCGGCCGCGGCGCCTTCCCGCGGTTCAAGCACGAGGGCTGAGCGCGCCCGGGCCGGGCGGCGTCCGGCCCTGATCCCGGGGGCCCGCGGCCCCCGGTAGCGCACGCCTGACCGGTGCCCCGCCGCTCACCCCGTAGGGTGGACGGCGGGGCACCGTCGCGACCAGGAGGGGATACGGGAGATGGCTGGCTGGAGGATCCCGGGCTTGGCGGCCCGGCCTCGGTTCACGAGCCGGGCGACCGTCCTCGTCCTGGTGCTCTGCTCGCTGGTGGCGATCCTGGCCTACCCCACGCGGCAGTTCATCTCCCAGCGCGCCGAGATCTCCGCCCAGCGGGCGAAGGCCGACCACGCGCGCCAGCAGGTCGACCAGCTGCGCCGGGACAAGGCGCGCTGGCAGGACCCGGAGTACGTCAAGGCGCAGGCCCGCGCCCGGCTGCACTACGCGGTGCCGGGGGAGACCCCGTACATCGCGGTGGACCCGGCCGGGCCGGCCGCCCGGCCCTCCGCGCCGGCCGGTTCGGCCACCGCCGCCGCCGACGCGGCCGCCGGCCCGGCGAAGGCCGACAAGCCCTGGTACACCAGCATCTGGGACTCGGTGGACGCCGCCGACACCGTCGCGCTGGCCCCCGCCGCACCCCGTCCGCTCCCCCCGTCCTCCGTTGGAGACCCCACCCCCCATGACCACTGAGAACCACCCCGCCGTCTCCGACGCCGACGTCGCGGCCATCGCCGCCCAGCTCGGCCGGGTGCCGCGCGGCCTGCGCGGTGTGGCGCACCGCTGCCCCTGCGGCAACCCCGACGTCGTGGAGACGGCCCCCCGGCTGCCGGACGGCACGCCGTTCCCGACGCTGTACTACCTGACCTGCCCCAAGGCCGCCTCGCTGATCGGCACCCTGGAGGCGGAGGGCGTGATGAAGGACCAGACGGCCCGGCTCGCCGAGGACCCGGAGCTGGCCGCCGCCTACCAGAAGGCGCACGAGGACTACATCGCCCGGCGCGACGCGATCGAGGTGCTGGAGGGCTTCCCGAGCGCCGGCGGCATGCCGGACCGGGTGAAGTGCCTGCACGTGCTGGTCGGCCACTCGCTGGCGGCCGGAGAGGGCGTCAACCCGCTCGGCGACGAGGCGATCGGCATGCTGGAGGACTGGTGGGCCAAGGGCCCGTGCGTCTCCCCGGCGGAGGTCGAGGCGGCCGGTGACCGGGTGCTGCGCAACCGCGCCAAGGACCAGGACCACGAGGCCGTGATCGCGGCCAAGCAGCAGAAGACCGCCGAGCGGGCCGCGAAGAAGCGCGCCGCCGAGGACGGCACGGCGGGGCAGGACGCGACGGCGGAGCAGGAGTCCGAGTGAGCACGACCCGTGTGGCCGCGATCGACTGCGGCACCAACTCGATCCGGCTGCTGGTCGCCGACCTGGACCCGGAGACCGGCGAGATCACCGACCTCGACCGCCGCATGATCATCAACCGGCTGGGCCAGGGCGTGGACCGCACCGGCCGGCTGCACCCGGACGCGCTGGAGCGCACCTTCGCCGCCTGCCGCGAGTACCGGGAGGTCATCGCGGGCTTCGGCGTCGGCCCGGAGCGCACCCGCTTCGTCGCCACCAGCGCCTCCCGGGACGCCGAGAACAGCGACGAGTACGTCAAGGGCGTGCGCGACATCCTGGGCGTCGAGCCGGAGGTGGTGAGCGGCGAGGAGGAGGCGCACCTGTCCTTCGTCGGCGCCACCAAGGAGCTGGCCGGCGGGCCCTTCCCCGCCCCCTACCTGGTCTTCGACCTGGGCGGCGGCTCCACCGAGTTCGTGCTCGGCGGGGCGCGGGTCCAGGCGGCGCGCTCGGTGGACATCGGCTGCGTGCGGCTGACCGAGCGGCACTTCGACGGCGCGGAACTGCCCTCGCCGGAGCAGATCGCGCAGGCCCGGGCGCACGTGCGGGCCGAGCTGGACAAGGCCGAGGAGGTCGTCCCGCTGACCGGTGCGGCCACCCTGGTGGGCCTGGCCGGGACGGTCACCACGGTGTCCGCGATCGCCCAGGACCTGCCCGCCTACCAGTCGGAGCGGATCCACCACTCCCGGATCAGCCGCGAGCGGGTCGCCGAGATCGCCCGCGAGCTGCTGGCCGCCACCCACGCCGAGCGCGCGGCCATCCCGTCGATGCACCCGGGCCGGGTGGACGTGATCGCGGCGGGCGCGCTGGAACTGCTGGAGATCATGGACCGCACCGGCGCCGCCGAGGTGGTCGTGAGCGAGCACGACATCCTGGACGGCATCGCCTGGAGTACGGCCTCCTGACCGTCCGCAGGCCTTACTCCACCGGCCCCGGCGCCCCTTTCGGGGTGCCGGGGCCGGGGCGCGCCCGGGTGCGTGCGAGAACCTTCGTGAATTTCTTCACATGGCGATCCAGTCTTTCGTCGCACCCCGTGGCCCGCTACGCCCGAATTGTGAGACCGAAGGCCCTTCGGTCGTACGGCCCCTTGGATCGCAGGTCAGGCCTCGTTCAGGGTTTGAAAATCGAAATCACGAGCGGGAACCCGGGCGCTGTACGGATCGTTGCTGCTCAGCCGGGTAGTGCTCCGGCGCACGTTCACGAGGGGCCCCCGGGGCCCGTGAGCCGGTGCGCCGGGCCGGTTTTTGCGGGCGCGCAGTGTAGCACGGGGTGTCCATGAGCTTGTGACCGGGCTCACGAAGGCTGCTCCGGACGGTGCTGGATACTTTCGGATATGAGCACCACGGAGCGTCCTCGCATCCTCATTGTCGGCGGTGGTTACGTCGGCCTGTATGCCGCGATGCGCATCCTCAAGAAGATGCGCTACGGCGAAGCGACCGTCACGGTCGTCGACCCGCGGTCGTACATGACGTACCTGCCCTTCCTCCCCGAGGCGGCCGGCGGCAACGTCGCGCCCCGCAACCTCGTCGCGCCGCTGCGCAAGACCCTCAAGCAGGCGGAGGTGCTGACCGGGTCCGTCACCGGCATCGACCACGCCCGCAAGGTCGCGACCATCCAGCCGGCGGCCGGCGACAGCTACGAGCTGCCCTTCGAGTACCTGGTCGTCGCGACCGGCTCGGTCTCCCGCACCTTCCCGATCCCGGGTCTGGCGGAGAACGGCATCGGCATGAAGACGGTCGAGGAGGCCATCGGCCTCCGCAACCACGTCATGGCCCAGCTCGACAAGGCCGAGTCCACCTCGGACGAGGAGGTCCGCCGCAAGGCCCTGACCTTCGTCGTCATCGGCGGCGGCTTCGCCGGCATCGAGACGGTCGCCGAGGTCGAGGACATGGCCCGCGACGCGGCCAAGCTGTACAAGACCGTCAGCCGCGACGACATGCGCTTCGTCGTCGTCGAGGCGGCCAACCGCATCCTCCCCGAGATGGGCCCGGACCTCGGTCTGTGGACCAAGGAGAAGCTCGAGGAGCGCGACATCGAGGTCTACATCGAGACCTCGATGGACTCCTGCGTCGACGGCCACGTCGTGCTGAAGAACGGCATGGAGATGGACGCCGCCACCATCGTGTGGACGGCCGGCGTGAAGCCGAACCCGGTGCTGGCCAACTTCGGCCTGCCGCTGGGCCCGCGCGGCCACGTCGACACCGCGCCGACCCTCCAGGTCCAGGGCTTCGACTACGTCTGGTCCGCCGGCGACAACGCCCAGGTCCCGGACCTCGCCGCCGGCGAGGGCGCCTGGTGCCCGCCGAACGCCCAGCACGCCTGCCGCCAGGCCGTCGTCCTCGGTGACAACGTGATCTCCGGCATGCGGGGCTTCCCGCAGAAGGAGTACAAGCACAAGAACCTGGGTGCGGTCGCCGGTCTCGGCCTGCACAAGGGCGTGGCGATCCTCTTCGGCAAGTACAAGCTGAAGGGCCGTCCGGCCTGGTGGTTCCACCGCCTGTATCACGGCGCGATGGTCCCGACCTTCAACCGCAAGGTCCGCGTCTTCACCGACTGGACCCTCGCGATGTTCCTCAAGCGCGAGGCGGTCGGCCTCTCCCAGATGGAGAAGCCGCAGCTTCCGATCCAGGAGGTCACGCCGCCCACCAAGCCCGTCGAGGCCGCCAAGCCGGCCGCCGACAAGGAGCTCGCCAGCAAGTAAGCGACTGGACCCCGGTGTGGGAGCGCCGGGGTATGAGTCGGAGGCCCTCCGCCCGGCAGTGTCGCCGGACCACGACCTCCGTGGTGCTCAGCCGGCCGTGCGACCGGGCGGAGTACAGCAGTAGTGGAGCCCCTGCCGAGAACCCTCCGGCAGGGGCTCCTGCCGTGCCCCCGCGGTGCGTGCGCCCGCCCCCGGCCGCGGGTGCGACCGGGGGCGGGCGGAGCCGGCCGACGGGGCGTCAGTCGGTCTTGATGCTCGACAGGATGTCCAGCTTGGCGGCCCGGCGGGCCGGCCAGATCGCGGCCACCAGGCCGACCAGCCCGGCCAGGCCCAGGAAGAGCGCCAGCTGGCCGTACGGCAGGACAGTGGTCAGCCCGCTCAGGCTGGACTTGAGCGTCCCGTTGATCGCCCAGGCGATGAAGCAGCCGAGCAGCAGGCCGATCCCGGCGCCGAAGAGCGAGATCACCACCGACTCCAGCCGGACCATCCGCTTGATGCCGCTCCGGTCCAGGCCGATCGCCCGCAGCATCCCGATCTCGCGCTTGCGCTCGAAGACCGACATGGCCAGCGTGTTGATCACGCCCAGGACGGCGATCAGGACCGCCATGCCCAGCAGGCCGTACATCAGGTTCAGCGCGAAGGTGATGACCTGGCTGAACTGGTCCCGGACGTCCTGCTTGGACTTGACCTCGATCACCGGGTTGGCGCCCGTGGCGTCCTTGATCGACTGCTTGAGCCCGGCGGTGGCGCCGTCCTTGCCCTTGACCAGGACCTGGGGGACGTACGGCTTCGGCTCGTGCTTGGCGATCTCGCTGTTGGCCAGCAGGACCGGGCCGAGCATGCCGCCCTTCTCGTACACGCCGCCGACGGTGAGCTGACCGGTGGAGCCGTCCGGGTAGGAGACCGCCATCGTCGAGCCGGTGGTGACGTTGAACGTGGTGGCGACGTCCTGGTCCACCAGCAGTCGGCCCTGGCCGAGGCCGGCGGTGGAACCGCTGCTCAGCTTGATGTCGACGACCTGCTCCAGGACGGCCGGGTCGAGGCCGGTGATCTCCTTGTAGGTGCCGTTGAGCTTCCAGTCGGTGGAGGTCATCGGCGAGGAGGCGGCGACCCCGGGGGCCTTGGCGATCTGGGCGGGCACCTGCTCGGAGAGGCCCATCCGGTTGGCGGCCGAGACGAGGTAGTCGGCCTTCATCGACTTGGTGACGGCCCGGTCGATGGTGTCCCCGACCGAGGTGCCTATCACGGTCAGACCGGTGACCAGGGTCAGTCCGATGGTGAGCGCGGCGGCGGTGGCCGCGGTGCGGCGCGGGTTGCGCACCGCGTTCTGCTGGGCGAGCTTGCCGGGAGTGCCGCCCAGCCCCCGCAGCAGCGGGCCGACCAGGGCGACCACCGGGCGCGAGAGCAGCGGAAGCAGCACGAACACGCCGATCAGGGCCAGGAAGGCACCCGCGCCGACCGGCATCCGGCCGCTGTCGTTGCCGGTGGAGGCGCCGTAGGCGATCAGCGCCAGGCCGCCGCCGGCGAGCACCGAACCGATGCTGTTGCGGACCACCAGGCTCTTCTGACTGGTCGGCTGGTCGCCGCTGCTCATCGCCGCCACCGGCGCGATCCGGGCGGCCCGCACGGCCGGCAGCAGGGCGGACAGGACCGTCACCAGGACGCCCACCACGAGGGTCACCACGACGGTCATCGGCTTGATCACCAGCGCGCCGCTCGGCATGTTCTCGTCCAGCGAGCCGATCAGCGACTGCATCCCGGCGCCGATCCCGACCCCGGCCAGCAGGCCGGCCGCCGCCGAGACGGTGCCGATCAGCAGCGCCTCGATCAGCACCGAGCGGGTCACCTGCTTGCGGCTCGCGCCGATCGCCCGCAGCAGCGCGAGCTCCTTGGTGCGCTGGGCGACCAGCATGGTGAAGGTGTTGGCGATGATGAAGATGCCGACGAAGAGCGAGATGAAGGCGAAGACCAGCAGCATGGTGCGCATGCTGTCGGTGCCCTTGGTGATCTGCGCCTGCTCGTCCGCCTGCAGCTTGGCGCCCGTCTCGACGTCGAAGTGCTGGGCGGCCGGGAGCTTCGACTCGACCTGGGCGAGCAGCGCGTCCTGGGAGGTGCCGGGCTTGGCGGTGAGCACGACGCTGCTGTAGCGGCCCGGCTCCAGCAGCGTCTGCTGGGCGGTGGCCCGGTCGAACAGGGTGAGGGTGCCGCCGGTGTTGACCACCGGGTCGTCGGTGGTGAAGACACCGGTGAGCTTCGCCTCGATCACCGGACCGTTGGCGGCCACCCGGACGGTGTCGCCGACCTTGTAGCCCGCCTTGTCGGCGGTCCTGCGGTCGAGGGCGACCTCCTTGGCGTTCTTCGGCCCCTGACCCTCGGTCATCGGGTAGCGCGGGTCCCGGCCGTCCTGGCCCGGGGCGAAGTTGGCGCCCTTGGCCGACCAGACCTGGCCGATCAGGTTGCCCTTCTTGTCGGCGACCCCGGTGAAGCCGCCGGCCACGCCGCGCGCGCTCGCCGTGCCGGGCAGTGCGGCCAACTGCTGGACGGTGTCGTCGGTGAGGCCGGCGCCGGCCTCGCTCTTCTGCTTGGCCGAGGCGCCGGAGCCGGCCGCGCGGTCCACGACCTGGACGGCGACGTCCGAGTAGCTCTTGGAGTTGCTGTCCCGCAGGGCCTTGCCGAAGGTGTCGGAGAAGACCATGGTGCCGGCGACGAAGGCGGTGCCGAGCATGACGGCCAGCGCCGTCATCAGCAGTCGGCCCTTGTGGGCCAGCACATTGCGCAGTGCGGTGCGATACATGAGGTGTCCTGGGGAGGTTCGAGGGCTTCGGTCGGCTCGCTGGCTCAGCTGGTGCGGCCCTTGGCGTCGAAGCGGCGCATGCGGTCCAGGACGGTGTCGGCGGTGGGGTTGTGGAGTTCGTCGACGATCTTGCCGT
>NZ_JBHYGR010000200.1:0-12916 GCF_042738155.1 Kitasatospora sp. NPDC059088
CGAGGTCGGGATCGTGCCGTGTTCCATCGCGAGCAGGACCTTGACCAGGCCGGCCAGTCCGGCGGCCGGCTCCAGGTGCCCGATGTTGGACTTCACCGACCCGAGCGCGCAGAACTGCGCGCGGTCGGTGTACCGCCGCCAGGCCCGGGTCAGCCCCTCGACCTCGATCGGGTCGCCCAGGCCGGTTCCGGTGCCGTGGGCCTCCATCAGGTCGATCGTGTCCGGGGACACGC
The DNA here is from genome assembly GCF_042738155.1 of Kitasatospora sp. NPDC059088. Taxonomy (NCBI): domain Bacteria; kingdom Bacillati; phylum Actinomycetota; class Actinomycetes; order Kitasatosporales; family Streptomycetaceae; genus Kitasatospora; species Kitasatospora sp. NPDC059088. Next base: position 234 of record NZ_JBHYGR010000200.1, read on the forward strand.
CCGCGTCCCGCAGCGCCGCCAGCACCACGTCCTCCTGGGCGCCGCTGCTCGGCACCGTCAGACCGCTGGTGCGGCCGCCGTGGTTGACGGCACTGCCGCGGATGACGCCCCGGATCCGGTCGCCGTCGCGCAGCGCCGCCGCCAGCGGTTTCAGCACCACCGACACCACGCCCTCGCCCGGCACGAAGCCGTCGGCGGCCGCGTCGAACGGCCGGATCGCGTCCGAGGGCGAGAACGACCGCAGCCGGGAGCCCAGTTGGAAGTACTGCGGCGACATGCCCAGGTGCACCCCGGCGACGATGGCCTGCTCGCACTCGCCCGCGCGCAGCGAGCGCACGGCGGTGTGCAGGGCGACCAGCGAGGAGGAGCACAAGGTGTCGATCGTCATGCTCGGACCGCGCAGGTCCAGGAAGTGGCTCAGCCGGTTGGCCAGGATCGCGTTGTGGTTGCCCAGCCCGGCGGCCGTCTCGACGACCTCGCCGACGACCATGTCCCGGTAGTGCTGGTAGCTGGCCCCCACGAACACGCCGGTGGAGGTCTGCTCCCGGCCGGCCGGGCCGGCGTCCTCCAGGGCGCGCCAGGCCGACTGGATCAGGTGGCGCTGCTGGGGGTCGATCCACTGCGCCTCGGCGGGCGAGAGGCGGAAGAACCCGGCGTCGAAGTCGGTCAGTCCGTCGACGAAGCCGGCCCGCCGCAGGTACACGGTGCCGGGCTCGCCCTCGGTGCCGTAGTACGCGTCGATGTCCCAGCGGGAGGCGGGCACTTCGCGCAGGCAGTCCTGGCCGTCGGTCAGGACGCGCCAGAGCTCGGCGGGGTTCGCGGCGTTCGGGAAGACGCCGTCGACGCCGATGACGGCGATGTCGTGGCGCTCGTCGTCGTGGCGGGGGCCGTCGTCACGGGGACCGTCGTCCTGGTGGTCGTCGCGCGGAGCGGCAGTAGCCGCGGTGGCCACGGGGACCTCCCTGGCCGCGGGGGCCTCGGTGCGCTCCGGCGGGGCAGCGGGGGCCGGCTCGGCCGGGCCGTCGGCGACGCCGTACTCCTCGCGCAGCGCGGCGGACAGCCGGTCGACCGTGCCGACCTCCAGCAGCAGCGTGATCGGGATGTCCACGTCCAGCCGGGACCGGATGTCCTGGGCCAGCGAGACGGCCAGGACCGAGTCGAGCCCCAGCTCCTGGAGCGGCCGGTCGCCTTCGAGGGTGTCGGCGTCCAGTTCCAGGGCGGACGCCACCCACTGGGCGAGCGTGGCCCGGAGGGCGCCGCCGGTCCGCCGGGGCGGGGGCGGCGGTGCGGTGGGCCGGGTGCCGCCGGTGGGCGCGGTCGCGGGTGCGCCGTGGGCGCTCTCCCGCCGCGGGTCGGGCTCGGGTGCCGGCCCCGGCGGGGTCGGCGAGATCCGCTTCCAGGTGATCCCGCGGGCCTCCAGCACGGGCTGGTCGCCGTCCAGGATCACCAGGCTCGCGCTGAGCAGCCCGGCGTCGGGGCCGGCCTCCCGGTCGCGCCGGGCGTGCACCCGGGCGGTGGCGGGCAGCGGGCCGCGGACGGTGAGCCGCTCGACGGCGAAGGGGACGTACAGTCCCCGCGCGCCGCAGGCGGCGAGCGCGACCTGGAAGGCGCCGTCGAGCAGCCGGGCGTCCAGCGGCCCGTACGGCCGGTCGTCGGCTCGGAGGGTGCCGACGGCCTGTCCGGGGGTGGTGGACAGCGCGGTGACGGTGCGGTAGCCGGGGCCGTAGTGCAGCCCGGCCTGTTCGTGGGCCCGGTACATCGCGTCGAGGTCCACGGGTGCCAGGCCGTGGGCGGCGGGCGGGGCGAGGGGGGACGGCGCCTCGGCGGCGGCCACCTCGCCGTCGCAGACCAGTGCCCCGGCGGCGTTGCGGAACCGGACGGAGGGTCCGTCCTGCTCGGCCGTGAGGGTGTCGGCGCCTTCGACGGGCATCCGGAAGGTCAGGTCGCGCAGGGTGAAGCCGTCCCGGCCTAGGAGTTCGGCGACCCGGCCGGGGTACGCGGCGCCGGGCAGGGTCGGCCGCCCGAGCACGAGGTGCTCGGCGGCCTCGGGCTGCCCGTCCCAGCGGCGGACGGACGGACCGGCCGGCGCGGGTGCGGGCGCGGCAACGGGGACCGCTGCGGCCACGGGGGCGGGGGCCGGGGCCGGCCACAGGAAGCGCTCCTCGTGCGGTGCGGTCGGGAACCGCACGCCCGCCCGGCCCGGGCCGGTGGACAGGTCCACCCCGGTGACGAACTGCCGTGCGGCGTCGTCGAGTTGCTCCCTGGAGGCGCCGAGGGCGAGCGGCTCCCGGCCGGCCCTGGCCGTGCCGGAGACCACGCCGGTGTGCAGCGAGCGCGAGGTGCCCGCCCCGGCCAGGAACAGCCGGAGCTTGTCGTCGAGCTGCTCCACGCCGTTCACCACGCAGGCGAGTCGGTGCGCCTGGGCCGGGCGGCGCAGGGCGGCCTCGCTCAGCGCGGCCAGCGGCGGGCAGTGCGGGGAGTCCAGCATCAGGACGAGCCGCTCCGCGAGGGTGCGCAAGGCCGCCTCCGAGCCGGCCGACAGGACGACCAGCCGGGGCCCGCCGTCCTGCACCGGGGCGGTGTCCGGCGCGGCCTCCAGCACGACGTGCGCGTTCACGCCGCCGAAGCCGAAGCTGCTGACGCCCGCCGCCTTCGGCCCGTCCCACGGCAGCGTCCGGTCGGCGACGACCAGCGGGGAGCCGGCGAAGTCGAACGCCCGGTTCGGGGTGCGGTAGTTGAGCGAGGGCGGGATGGTCGCCGCCTGGAGCGCGAGGACGGTCTTGATCAGGCCGGCGATGCCGGCGGCGGGCTCCAGGTGGCCGAGGTTGGTCTTCACCGATCCGACCGGGAGCGGCCGGGCCTCCTCCCGGCCCCGGCCGAGGACGGCGTGCAGGGCCTCCAGCTCGATCAGGTCGCCCAGCGGGGTGCCGGTGCCGTGCGCCTCGATGTAGCCGATGTCCTCGGCGGTGCGGCCGGCGGCGGCGAGGGCCTTGCGCAGCACCGCCTCCTGGGCGGGCTTGCTGGGCGCGGTGAGGAATCCGGCGCTGCCGCCGGTGTGGTTGACGGCGGTGCCGCGGATCACCGCGAGCACCGGGTCCCCGTCGCGCTCGGCGTCGGCGAGCCGCTTGAGGACGACGACGCCGCAGCCCTCACCCCGTACGTAGCCGTCCGCCGCCTCGTCGAAGGTGCGGCACCGCCCCTGCGGGGACAGCATGCCGGTGCGCGCGTAGGAGCGGGACTTGTCCGGGGTGAGCACCAGGTTGGCCGCGCCGACCACGGCGGCGTCGACGTCGCCCGCGCGCAGGTGCATGGCGGCCTGGTGCAGGGCGACCAGGGAGGAGGAGCAGGCGGTGTCCACCACGATGCTCGGTCCCGACCAGTCGAAGACGTGCGACAGCCGGTTGGCGATCATCGACATGGCGGTACCGGTGGCCGCGTGCGGGTCGGCGTGGCCGGTGCTGCGGGCGACCAGTTCGGGGAAGTCGCTGGCGATCGTGCCGACGAAGACGCCGGTGTCCGCGCCGAGCGAGGTGTGGTCGTGGCCGCAGCTCTCCAGCGCCTCGGCCGTGACACTGAGCAGCAGGCGCTGGAGCGGGTCCATCCGCCGGGCCTCGCGGTCGGTGAGGCCGAAGCGCGCGGGGTCGAAGTACTCGACGCCGTCGAGCCAGCCGGTCGGCACGTCGTCGGTGTCGGACCACAGCTCGGCCCAGCCGCGCCGCCCGGCCGGGGCCGGGCCGACACCAGAGGCGCCGTCCATCAGGTTGCGCCAGAACTCGTCCGGGGTGGCGGCGCCGGGGAAGCGGCAGGCCATGCCGACGACGGCCAGCGCACCGTCCTCGGCCGGGCGCGGGGCGGGCTGCGGCCGCGCGGCGGCGGGCGCCGGGGCCACGGGCGGGGCCTGCTCCCGGACGACGACCGGGGCCGGTACGGGGGCCGCAACGGCCTCGACCACGACCACGACCTCGGTCTCGCTCTCGCTCTCGCTCTCGGTCTCGGTCTCGGTCTCGGTCTCGGCCACCGGTACGGCCTCGACCACCGGTACGGGCAGGGCCACGGGCGCGGGCACGGTCGGTGCCGGTTCCCCCTCCCCCGCGCCCAGCAGCCGGGCCAGCTTGGCCGGCGTGCCGGTCGCGAAGACGTCCGCCGCGCTGATCCGCAGGCCCAGCGCCGTGCTCAGCTGCGCCGCGGCCACCGTGACGCTGGCCGAGTCGCCGCCGAGGTCGAAGAAGTTGTCGTCCGCGGTGAACTCGGTGTGCCCGAGCGTGGCGGCGAAGACCCGGGCGATCCCGGCGGTGCGGTCCTGCACCGCCGGGCGCGCCGGCTCCGCCCCGTCGGCCGCGCGGACGATGTTGTCCCGCTTCGGCTCGGGCAGCCGGGTGCGCGCGACCTTGCCGTTGTCGGTGAGCGGGAGGGCGTCGATGCGCACGTAGGCGTCGGGGACCATGTAGTCCGGCAGCGCGGCGCGCACGAAGGCGTCCAGCCGGGACTTGGTGGCCGTCGCTCCGCCGACCAGGTAGGCCGTCAGGCGCGGTTCGCCGCGCCCCTCGAAGCGGGCGGCGCCGACGACGGCCGCGGTGATGCCGTCGAAACGCTCCAGCACCCGCTCGATCTCGGCCGGTTCGATCCGGTTGCCGCGCACCTTCACCTGGGCGTCGGCCCGGCCCAGCCATTCGACGGCGCCGTCCGGGTGCAGCCGCACCTCGTCCCCGGTGCGGTACAGGCGTACGCCGCTGGTGGGGTGGACGACGAAGGCGTCCGCCGTGAGGTCGGGGCGGTGGGCGTAGCCGCGGGCGAGGCCGGCGCCGGAGAGGTGGAGGGCGCCAGTGCCGCCGGCCGGGACGGGCTCCGAGCGCTCGTCCAGGACGTGCAGGTGGAGGTTCGGCAGGGGTTCGCCGAGCGGCAGCAGGGCGTCGGTGTCGGTGACCCGGTGGCAGGAGACCCAGATGGTGGCCTCGGTCGGGCCGTAGAGGTTCCAGAGTTCCCGGGCGGAGGCGTGCAGCTGCCGGGCGACGCTCGCCGGCAGCGCCTCGCCGCCGGACAGGACGGTGAGCGAGGCGGGCGGGGTCCAGCCGGTCTCCAGCAGCAGGCGCCACAGGCTCGGGGTCGCCTGGGCGACGGTCACCTCGCCGGTCAGTTCGGCCAGCCGGTGCGGGTCGCGCGCGGTCTCGCGGGAGGCGAGGACGACGGTGGCGCCGAGCGTCAGCGGCAGGAGCAGCTCCAGCAGGGAGATGTCGAAGGCCACCGTGGTGTGCGCGAGCACCCGGGCGTCGGCCGGTACGGCCAGGCGGGTGCCGATGCCGGTGAGGAAGTTGGCCAGGGCGCCGTGCTCGACCTCGACGCCCTTGGGGTCGCCGGTGGATCCGCTGGTGAACAGCACGTACGCGAGGTCGCGGCCGCCGACCGGGGCCGGCACGGCCATCGCGGCGCCGTCCGCCTCCGGCACGCGCAGGGCGGCGCCGAGCGACCGGCCGAGGGCGTGGGTGCGGTCGTCGGTGAGGACCAGGTCGCAGCGGGCGACCTCGGTGTAGCGGCGCAGCCGGTCGGCCGGGTAGCCCGGGTCCAGCGGCAGGAAGGCGGCGCCGGCCCGCAGGACGCCGAGCAGGGCGGGCAGCAGGTGGGGGCCGCGTTCGGTCAGGATGCCGACCACCGAGCCGGGTTCGATGCCGTGGTCGTGGAGGCGGGCGGCGATCGCGTCCGCCCAGGCGTCGAGGTGGGCGTAGTCGAGGGTGCGGTCGCCGCAGCGCACGGCGACGGCGCGGGGCCGCTCGGCGACGGCGGCGGCCACCAGGTCGAGCACGGTCGGGCCCTCGGTGGCGTCCGGGTCGGCCCCGGTCGCCGGGGCATCGGCGCTCGCACGTGCCGAGGCGTCCTCGGTGCGACCGCTCGCCACGGGCGTCCCGTCCTCGCCGTGGAACAGCGCGGCCAGGAAGAGGTCCTCGACCCGCTCGGTGAACGCCAGCGCCTCCTCGGAGTCCATGGCGGTCTCCCGGACGAACACCGTGGGCGGGCCGTCCTGCACGCACAGCAGCGCGACCTCGGTGTGCGGTTCGGCGGAGGCCTCCTCGCCCGCGCCGCGCTCCAGGACCATGACCCGGGTGAAGGCCGGCTCCCGCTCGCCCAGCGGGCGCCCGGCCAGGCCGAGCCGGGCCTCCAGGTCGGCGGCGTAGCCGCCCTTCTCGGCGGCCCGGTCGAGCTTGCGGCGCAGCGTCGCGGCGGTGTCCTCGGTGTCGAAGCGCACGGGGTGGCGGGCGGCGACGAGTCCGTGGGTGCGCTCGGCGAGGTCCCGCGCGGCGGACGGCGACCAGGCGAAGTCGAAGCCCCCGGGGGCGTCCTGACCGGCCGGGGCGTCCGTGCGCTCGGCGACCGTACGCCCGGCGTCCGCGCTCTCGGCGTCCGTACGCTCGGCGACCGCGCGCAGGAAGGCGCGGACGACCTCGACGGTGTCCTCGCGCGAGGCGGGGGTGAACGCCAGCTCGTAGCGGCCGTAGTGGGCCGTGGCGGCGGTGAAGTCCCCGGCGGGCAGCCGGGCCGGGCGCAGGTCCGTCAGGCGGGCGCGCCACCAGGGCTCGTGGGGTCGCAGCTGCTCCTGGGCGGCGGCGAGGGCGGCGAGCAGGTCCTGCGGGGCGGGCGGCACCGGGGCGCCCTCGACGATGCCGAGGCACTGGGCGGCGGCCTGCCCGCTGAGGGCGGTGCCGTCGACGGCGGTGAAGTCGCTGAGCACGAGGTCGGCGTCCGGTCCGGCCAGGGTCAGCGCGGAGGTGGTCACGGAGAGCGCGGTGGTGCCGGTGCGGGCGTCGGCGCGGGGGATCGAGCGGACCTGCCGGGTGAACACCGCGCCCTGCCCGGTGAGGTACACGGGCAGCCCGAGCGGGTTGGGGAAGGAGCCGTAGTCGAGGGCCTTGGCGGTGCGGACGGCTTCGGCGGCGGTGGTGCCGGCGTGGATGACGCCGCCGTCGGCCATCCGGGCGGCGCGGCGGTAGAAGCGGCGTTCGCGGCCGGCCGTGTCGACCGGTTCGGGCAGGGTGCCGGCCACCAGGTGCGGGACGAGGTCGCCGAACAGTTCGATGCCGGTCTCGGCCGTCTCGTAGGTCAGCGACAGGGCGGTGGAGTGCTCGCGGATCGGGAACCAGCGCTCCAGCAGCACGCTTCCGGCGTCGACGGTCTCCGTCATGCGGTGCCAGGTGGCGGCGTGGCGGGTGGCGCCCTCGTACAGCGCCCAGGCCGGGACGTGGCTGCCGGCGTAGCGGGGCAGCGGGCCGTCGTGGAAGTTGACGGCGGCGATCCTGGGCAGCGCGAGCACGTCCGCGGGCAGGATCCGGAAGTTGACGGTGCTGAGCAGGTAGTCGAACGGCCGTCGGGAGAGCAGCTCCCGGAGGTCGCCGCGCGGGTCGAGCAGCGGTATCCGGTGTTCGGCGGCCCAGGCGGCCGCGGCCGGGTCGTCGCTGAGGACGCCCTCGATGTGCACGCCGGCGTCGAGGAGCCGGGCGGCGCACGCGGTCAGGACCCGGGTGCCGCCGATGAGGTAGCAGTTCGTCGTCATGCGCGGGCCTCGGCGGCCGGGGCGGCGTCGGAGCTGACGGGAGGAGTTGTCGGGTCCATCTCAGCTGTCTGTTCCGCGACCCAGGCGTCGATCTGGGAGACCACCTCCTCGTCGAGGGAGAGCTGCCCGGGGGCCCAGTGCGGGTTCGCCAGGCCCCGGTGGGTGCGCTCGCACATCGCCCAGTCCTCGTAGTTGGCCTTGTCCCACAGCGCGAAGACGGCCTCGTGGGAGAAGTCCTCCTTGGCGGTCTCGGAGGGGTGGAAGAGCCAGAAGTGCCGGACCAGGCAGGTGCCGGGGCTCTCCGGCCAGACCCACTGCATCATCACGTAGTCGGCGGTGAAGCCGAACAGCAGGTTGGGCAGGATGGTGATCCAGTTGATCCGCTGCCGGTCGGCCTCGGGCACCAGCGGCATCGGTTCGCGGCGGCTGCGGCCGGTCATGGAGACGGAGTTGAAGCCGCCGCGGATCGACTGCCAGGCGCCGACGATGTCGCCCTGGAGGTCGTAGGTGCCGGCGTCGTCGAAGTCGGTGATCCGGTGCAGGTCCTTGTGGGCGGTCGGGAAGTGCAGGCTCTCGTTGACGTTGTGCGCGACGAGCTTCCAGTTGGAGGCGACCGGGTAGTCCTTGGCCTCCATGCACTCCAGTTCGTCCAGGTGGTAGACGCGGGCGAACTCGCCGAACTCGCCGAGGGATTCGTCCAGGTCCGGGGCGTCGTCGGAGAAGGCGATGAAGACGACGCCGTGCCGGATCTCGGTGCGGATCGGCAGCAGCCCGTTCTTCTCCTTGGCGAAGAAGTGGTCGAGGTAGGTGCCGTTGAGGCTCTTGAGCGCGCCGTTGCGGTCGTACACCCAGCAGTGGTAGAGGCAGACCAGGCTCTGCCGCTTGCCGGAGGCCTCCTCGACCAGCTTGTAGCCGCGGTGGCGGCAGTAGTTGTGGTAGGCCTGGATGCCGTCGTCGCCGTGCAGCAGCAGGACGGATCCGGTACCGATGTTCAGGGTGCTGAACGCGCCCTTCTCCTTGAGTCGGGAGACGTGGTCCACGGGCAGCCAGCGGCGGCCGTAGATCCGCTCCATCTCCCTGCGGTGCTGCTCCTCGCCGGTGTAGAACTCGTGCGACCGGCCGGTCCCGCCGGTCTCGAAGTACGGTCTCTGCTCGGGCTGTTCGCTGATCAGGTCGTACATGCTGGCGGCGTTGGTCATCTGCTGGCTCCCTCGGCGGACTGGAACGACTGCTGCGGCAGTGCTGTGACGGACCATCGGACGGGCGGGGCGGCTCAGCCCGCGGGGTCGTAGATCCGCTGGTCCTGCGGCACTCCGGCGCTGTCGTAGAGGCGCTCCAGGGCGTCCGGCGCGTAGATCTCGTACCCCTCGACGATGCCGCCGATCAGGCCGAGCATCCGATCGGTCCACTCCTGGGTGGCGCTCATCGCGGACATCGTGGCGCGGAAGAAGGGCGGCAGTTCGGTGAGTTCGCCGAGGGTGGTGGTGAAGTCGTAGACGTCGCCGCTCTCCTCGTCGCGGAGCTTGTTGTACTCCGCGAGCGCCTCCTCCATCGGCCGCTCCCCGGCCAGCCCCTGGTGGAGCCGGTCGGCCAGCAGCTGGCCGTGCAGGAAGGCGTCGGTGATGCCCCACCCGGTGTACGGGTCCTTGTGGTAGCCGGCGTCGCCGACCAGGGCCCAGCCCGGACCGTAGGCGCGGCGGTAGTAGTTGTCCGGGTAGCGCATCGGCTTGAAGTCCTCCACGCGCCGCCCCTGGTCCCGCAGTTGGACGCCCATCTCGGGGGACACGTCGTCGAACACGGCCTGGAAGCGGCCCTCGACGTCCTGGCGGAACTCCTTGAGCTGGCGGCGGGTGCAGATGGTCGCCAGCATCTGGAGCCCGTCGTTGGTCGGCCAGGTGCCGAACCAGCGCTCGTTCATGCCGGTCTTGTGGTGCAGGCCCCAGTCCTCCAGCCCGGTGTAGTAGGAGTAGTAGATGAACCCGGCGGCCGGGCGCACGTTGTAGAGCTCGGCTCCGGTGCGCTTGGCCACCGTCGAGTGGAAGCCGTCGGCGCCGACCACCACGGTCGAGCGGAACTCCCGCTCCGGGCCGTCGCCTTCGCGGCCGCGGATGCCGACCACCTGGTCGCCGTCGAAGACCAGGTCGGTCAGGGTGAAGCCCTCCAGCACCTCCGCGCCCGCCCGGCGGGCCGCGTTGACGAGGATCTCGTCGAGCACGGTGCGGCGCGGGCAGTAGACGGCGTCCACGCCGTCGACCGGCTCGGCGAAGCCGTTGAGCTCGATCCCGCGGTAGGCGTAGTGCATCGTGCGCAGCGCCGGCGTTCCGGCGCCGACGATCTCGTCGAGCAGCCCCCATTCCTTGAGCTTCAACAGCCCGGCCTGATGGATGTAGTGCGTCGACACGGAGTCGCTGGGAAACGAGGCCCGGTCCACCACCAGCACCCGGTGGCCCTGCCGGGACAGCAGCATGGCCAGCGGCGATCCGGCGCAGCGGGCACCGACAACAATGACGTCGTACACGAGATCCCCCACGGATTCGAATTGGTCACCCCACGGCGGCAACTGGCTCGCTCGAACACCCCGGCGACCGGCCCTCCGTATTGATCAGGAGGCTACGTAATCCCCTAGGGAAGGTCAAGAGTTGGTAGTGCCCAGGCAATTCCACGGCTGTCTACGCGCCTCACCACCGGCGACTTGTCCGACCAAAGACGGACATACCAGGGCACACATCTTGCTCACATTCCTGAGACATGTCATTTCTCTGATTACCCCGGTAATCACCGCCGGAAGGACCCCGGAATCACTGGGGTGAAGTAACTCGTGAAGTTCGCAGGGGAATCCGGCCGCGACGTGGCCGAAAATCACCGGAGCCGCCGGGCGACCGGCCGCTACGCCGACCCGGCCCCCCACCGCTCCTCCAACCGGGCCACGTGCCGGAGGGAGTACCTGCTGCCCAGCGCCGCGGACCGGCGGTACCAGGCGAGCGCCTCCGGGAGCCTGCCGACCTCGCGGAGCAGGTCGCCCATCTCGCGCAGCGCCCGGCGGTCGCCGTTGTCGACGCGGCCCTCCAGCCACGCGTAGGCGTCGTCGAGCCGCCCCGCGTCCCAGAGCATCCAGACGGCCTCCCGGTAGGCGTCCCGGATCCGGCTGTCGGCCGCCCTCGCGTACCAGGTCAGCGCGGTGTCGATCCGCCCGGCCTCCTGGTGGAGGGCGGCGATGTGCAGCAGCGCGGAGTCGTCCCCGTGCCGGGAGGCCTCCCGGTACCAGTGCAGCGCCCGGGCCGGCTGCTTCCCCAGGCGGTAGAGCGCGGCCGCCTGGTGCATGGCCAGCACGTCGGACAGCTCCGCCGCCCGCAGGTAGTACGGCAGGGCGCCGTCGAGGTCGCCCTCGGCCTTCAACAGGTCGGCCAGCGGCCGCAGGGCCACCTTGTCGCCGCCGCGCACGGCGCGCCGGTACCACTCGATCGCCTCCTCGACCCGGTCCGCGGCCTGGAGGTGCTCCGCCGCCTCGCGCAGGGCGGTGGTGTCTCCGGCGGCCACCGCCTCCTCGTAGGAGCGCAGTCCGCCCTCCCGGTCACCGGTGGTCCAGCGCAGGTGGGCGGCCTCGCGGTACGCCTTCTCGTCGCCGTCCCGCGCCCGGCCCTGCAACCACGCCAGGGCCTCGGGCGCCCGGCCGTGCCGACGCAGCACGGCCGCCGCCGAGCGCAGCGCCTGGCTCTTGCCACCCGTCTGGGCGGCGCGCTGGTAGAGGGTGATCGCCTCCTCGTCCTGCCCGTCGTGCTCCAGCTGGCGCGCCGCTTCCAGCGCGGCGTGGGTGTCGCCGGCGTCGGCGCGCTCGCGCAGCCAGGAGATCGCCTCGGCCAGGTCGCCGCTCTCGCTGAGCAGGCTCGCCGCCGACCGGACGGCCTGGCTGTCGCCGGCCTCCGCCGCGGCCTGGTACCAGGCCACCGCCTCCCGCGGGCGGCCGGTCTCGTGCAGGAGCCGCGCGCCCACCACGAGCGTGTCGGTGTCCCCGGTGGTCACGGCCGTGTGGAAGGAGTACGCGTTGACCACGGGGTGGGCGCCGTGGTTGCTGGCCAGGAACTGCACGGCCGTCTCCTTGGCGGTGGCCTGGGCCAGCGACAGCCGGGGGTCCCGGTGCGCCAGGGCGGCCAGCCCGAGCAGCTCACTGCCCGTCAGGGAGTTGGGGACGTTGACGCCCGCCTCCTCGATCAGCATCAGCGCGGCGGCGTTCGGGAGCTCCTCGCCCCCCTCCCCCGTCAGCATCCGGGCGGAGTCGGACACCGTCCCGATCACCAGGACCGGGGCGCGGCGGGTGTCGGACAGCGCCTGCCTGATCTCGTCGTGGATCCGCTGGGCCGTCACCCCCTGGACGGCGTCCAGGTAGCGGTCGATCCGGTCCAGCCACACCACCGTCCGCGGCCCGGCCCCCGCCAGCGCCTGGAGCACCTGCCCGGTGTCGGAGGGATTGGCCGGGTACCACAGCCGCCAGTCGGCGGGCAGCGACCGCACCGCCTCCCAGCAGCTGCGCGTCTTGCCGGTCGACGGTGCACCGCGCGCGATGACGATGCCGCTGTGCCCGCCGACCCCCAGCCGCACCACGTCCAGCAGCGCCCGGTCGTGCAGACGGTCCACGTACGGGGTCAGGGTCGGCAGGGTGGCGGGCATGTCCGGGAACGCGAAGGTCGGACGGACGCCGAGGGCGATCGGATCGAGCAGGTCCGCGACGGCGTGCCCGTACGGGGGCTCCGCCGCCGCCGCGATCCACAGGTTCCGGGCGCGCAGGGCGGCCTCCCCCGCCGCGACCGCCGCCCCGCCCCCCGCCATCCGGGCCAGCACCGACGCCACCGCCACCGCGTCGTGCGGGTTGGGCGGCAGCTGGGGCGAGCGCAGCAGGCGGCGGACGCTGTCCCGCTCCGGTGCGGCGGCGAGCGAGTCGTCCAGCCGGACGGCGCCCGCGATGTCCGCCAGGGACGGCGCGCCGGCCGCGAGGTACAGGTCGTGCAGGGCGTCCTTGAGGTCCCGCAGCGGCCCCGGCGGCGCCCACGGACGGGTCAGCAGCCGCGGGCGCCGCCCCCGCGGGGGCGGCGCCCGCGGGGGGGTATAAACAAAACCCAGCCCCCCCGAACCCAAAAAAAATGTGTTT
>NZ_JBHYGR010000201.1:0-12743 GCF_042738155.1 Kitasatospora sp. NPDC059088
CAAACTCGTAATGCGTAGGTCGCGGGTTCGAATCCCGCAGGCGGCTCTGTAGAAGCCCCAGGACTCACTCGCCGTGACCTGGGGCTTTTGCCTTTACTGCATCCGTCGCCGCCGTCGCGCGCGGGCCGCCCTGGTGTTCGTGGTCTCAGTTGTGGTCTCACTTTCGGCCGGTTGGGGCCAGAGCGCGTTACCCATTCGCCGGGCCGCCTCACGGGTCGTCGGAGTGGTCGTCTTGACGTAGCGGCGGGTCATGCTGATCTGAGAGTGGCCGAGGATCTCCATGATGGTGAACGGGTCCACCCCCAGCTCGTTGAGGATCGTCCCGGCGGAGTGGCGGCTGCCGTCGTGCTGGCGCCGGTCCTCGATCCCGGCCTCGGCCAGCAGCTCCTTGAACTCCTCCCAGTCGGCGTGGGGGTCGACCGGCTGGCCGTCGGGGCGGCACGTCACGAGTCCGTAGTCCTGCCACTCCTCGCCGGCCGCCGCCTTCCACTCGTCCTGCTGCTGGCGCTGCTCGCGCAGCAGCGGGATCAGTGGCGGCAGCAAGGGGGTCGTGCGCCGGCTGCCCTTGGTCTTCGGGCGGGTGAAGGCGAGGCCGCCGCCGTGCCGCTTCGGGCAGGTGCTGGCGTGCCGGTCGCACTTCGGAGGGCAGGGCTTCGGGCACCCGCGCGTGTAGCGGCGGTGCTTGGTGCACCCGGGCTCGCACGCGTCCCGGTGCAGCCGCTCGCCGCACGCGTGCGGGTCGTCGCACCCGTGGCGCCACTTCAGCCGCTGGAGCTGCCAGGACGTGTCCATCTGCCCGGCGTCCTCGTCGACGTACTTCCAGCGCAGGCCCAACGCCTCACCCTGGCGCAGCCCCTGGCCGACGCCGATCACCCAGCGGACGCGGGTCGGGCGCTTCATCGCGGCGACGAGGAAGCGCCGGGCCTCCTCCTGGGTGAACGGGTTCGCGTCCGTCTCCTCCACCGTGGGGGAGTCCACCAGGGTGGCGACGTTGCGGGCGACCTTCCCGCGGCGGTGGGCGATTTTCAGCGCGCGGGAGATGATCCGATGCACCTTGAGGATGTGCGATCCGGCGCGGCCCTCGGTGCGGAGCTGCCCGTACAGCTCATCCAGGTGCTCCGGCAGCAACCGGTCCAGTCGGTGCTTCCCGATGCCGGGGATGATGTGGTTCCGGGTCTTCGACCAGTAGTCGTCCAGGCTGCGCGGCTTCAACCGCTGGTTCGCGATCGTGGTCAGGTAGGTGGTCATCCACTGCTCAACCGTCGGCGCCCGGCCGGCGGCCGCCACCTGTCCTGCATCGCGGTCGGCCTCCAACTTCTTTACCTTGCGCCGCACTTCGGGCTCGGTCTTCGCGCTGCGGTGGCGCCGGTCGGGACTTCCGTCCGCCTTCACGCCCATGGTCACGCGGCCGTGCCAACGGCCGTCCGCGCCCTGGTAGATGGTCGATTCCATGTTGGGCAGGCGGGTCTTGCGCTCGCTCAAGTGGTGCTCCTGAAACGGGTCGAGGGCACCCGGCGCGCTGCCGGATGCCCTCGACGGGTGGTCGGTGCGGATCAGGCGGCGTTGGCGGCCTGGCGCTCGATGTACGCCTCGACGTCGGCCGGCCGGATGCGGCGGGAGCGTCCGATCTTGATGGACGTCAACTCCTTCTCCGCCAGGAGTTGGTAGAGCGTCGAGCGCCCGATGTGGAGCATCTTCGCGGCCTCCTCGGCGGTCAGCAGAACCGGGCGAATCGTGGTGGCAGGCACGGTCACGGTGGTTCCTTCCTTGGGGCTCGATCGCCCTGGTCAGCAGCTGCGGTGTTTGGTGGCGCCGATCGTGATCGGGATGCGGGGCGTGTTTGTCCGAGGTGGGGATTTCTGCGTCATCGCGTCATCTGCGTCATTCGAGCCTGTGACCTGCGGTTTTGCGTGACGTAGCGGGCGGGGTCTGCGTCACCGGTGCGTCATCACCTGCGTCATGCGATGACGCAGGTGACGCAGGATGACGCAGCGGCCGTCGTCTGCGTCACCCTCTTCGGCGCAGGTCAGGGGCCGTTTCCGAGGCCGTGTGACGCAGGTGACGCAGCGTCTTCCTACTTAGGAAAAGAAGGGGGCTGTTGATGTAGTTAGGCGTGCCTTAGGGCGTGAAGAAGGAGCCGCTGCGCGGCGCGACCCTTGGGCGGCTTCGCCGAACAGCAAGAAGAGCACCCGTCCGGGACGGAGCCGGGTGCTCTTCTTGCTTGTTTGGAGCGGTCAGAGCAGCCGGGTCTGCTCGTGCTCGACGGGGGCGGCCGGTCGGGCCATTTCGAGGTAGCGGCTCTCCTTCGTACGGCCGGAGTCGATGAGGACGCCCCGGGCCGCGAGGGTGGGCTGCAAGCGCTTGAGCCGGTCGGACAGCACCTTGCCGGTGGTCGGCCAGCCCTTGGGCACGGGACGCAGCTCGTCGCCGCTGTAGAGGCGGCTGAGGCACTGCAGCCACTCCGTGGAGGACATGCGCTGCGCCCGTCCCGGGGCGATGGTCTCGGCGTGCTGGAGGACGGTCTGCGCCAACAGGTCGCCTTCGATGACGTCGTCGTTGAGGTCGTCCAGGCTGGCCCGGTAGGCGGCCAGCGATCCGAAGCCGGTCGCGGCGTCGAGCTGCGCGCACAGGTGCGCGAAGTCGGCCATGCGCAGGTCGGTCGGGGTCTCGGCTTCGGCGGCGCGGACCTTGACCGTGAGGTCGAGCAGGGACCCGAGGACGACGGGCAGCACCTCGGCGTACTCCGCCCACAGCTCCGCCTCGGTGCGCCGGATCCGGGGGCGCTCCAGCCGCAGGGGCAGGAGGCGCTCCGCGAGGTCGGGCCGGATGACTCCGACGTCGATGCCGGTCAGCAGCAGGGGCCGGCGGTAGGCGGAGCGGTGGACGTCCCCGTCGGTGAACAGGGCGCGCTTGACGGACTCGGCTCCGGTGACGATGCAGCACATGGCGTCGGACAGGTCCGGGCCCATGTGGCTCAGGTTGTCCAGGGCGGTGACCCATCCGGCCGCCACGGCGGCGATGAGGTCCTCCTCGCCTTTCGGGGCCCGGCGCAGGTCCCCGCTCATCCCCTCGATGATCCGCACCAGCATCCGGCCGCCGGTGGACTTGCCGGCGCCCTGGGGGCCGGTGAGGAACGGGGCGGGCACGGGCACGGACGGCCCCAGGCAACCGATCAGCCAGGCGATGGCCAGGCACTCGGTCGCCGCGTCGGCGAAGTTCGTCAGCCGCAGCAGCAGGTCGATGCCCTTGCCGTCGGTGTCCCGGGCGGGCAGCGGGAGCTCGCCGGTGAGCTGGGTGCGCTTCCAGCACACCTCACGCGGGTCCGGGACGGTGATGTCCCAGCCGGTGGGGTGGATGCGCACGGACTGGCCGTCGGCGCGCCCGAGGTCGAGCCAGGTCGCCCCGTCGAAGCCGGGGGCGACCCGGATGTGGACGGGCTGGACGTCCTCGGTCAGTGCGAGTGCTTCGATCAAGTCCAACGCCTCCTTGATGGCGGTGCCGTTGAAGACGCCGCGCCCGTCCTTGAACAGGCCGGCCATGAGTTCCTGGCGGTGGCTGCCGGTGGTGCCCTGGGAGCGGATCGGCCGGGCCACGGGGTGGCCGGTGCGCTGGGCGTACACGGCGCCGTCGGCGGTGCGGAAGTACCGGAAGTGCTGGCGGGCGTAGTCGGCGACGACCTCACGCGCCGGGGTCTTCTCGTCCTCGGCCACGGCTACATCCCCAGCCTGACGAGCGCGTTGGCCCAGGCGTCGGCGCAGTGCCGGGGCGACTCTCCCTTGGCCTGCGCGGCGGCGAACAGCCGCTCCGTGTGTGCCTCGGTCAGGCACCCGCAGCGGCCGTGGGTGGAGAGCACGGCGAGGAACGTCGCGAACACCGTGGCGTGCACAGCACTGGCCGCCTCGGTGATGCGCTGCTCGGCCATGGCGATTCCGCGGTTCAGATACGCCGGGGTGCGGTGCGGGCACGCCCCGCCGTCGGCCAGTGCGGGCACGGCGGCGGCCACGGGCCGGACGACTGCGGGCGTCTTCACGACCAGGTCGCGGACGGCGTCCGGCCGGGCCGTCATGGTGCCGGTGCCGGGGCCGAGCCAACGGGCGTAGGACATCAGCGACTTGATGTCCACGCCGGGCCGGACCGCGTTGGCGGAGGGCATGGTGCCCTGGTAGAGCCAGTGCTCGCCCCGAGTGGTGGGCACGGTTCGCGTGGCGGGCAGGTTCTCGCGGGCCCAGGTGATGGCGTCGGCGTTGTCGAGGTCGACGACGGTCCACCCGACCCCGCCGGGGTGGTAGGCGACCGCCGCTGCCTCGCGCCACGCCCGCGCCCAGGCGGGGGAGGTGAGGACGTCGGGGTCCGCGGTGGCGGCGGCCCAGCCGTGGCACGGCGTCGGGCAGGTACAGGGGCCGGTGGTCTTCATGTTCGGCCGGCCGCCGCACGCGTTGCCGGTGCAGCGCCGGCAGTTGCCGAACGGCACCTTCCCGGCCCGCAGCGGCATCGCGGGCACGCCGGCGGCCGCCAAGGCGAGGGCGGCGAGAAGGTGCTCTCCCCGGATCGGGGGCAGATGGGTCATGCTGGACGCCTCCAGTTCTCTTGAGGTGCTGGATCGGCGGCGGCCCCGGTTCTTGGCGGAAGGGGGCCGCCGTTGTCGTTCGCTGCGTTCTCGGCACAGACCTTGTGGGAGGGCCTGCGCCGGTCGTCCCGCAGCGGGGTGGGGCGTCCGCACCAGCGACAGGGGCGGTCGCCGGTGCGGTCGTAGTGGCGGGCGTCGCGCCAGTCGAGGTGGCTGCCCACCGCAGGTCAGTAGGTTTCGGTGTCGGGCGGGGTCCAGCCGGGCCAGTAGCGGGCGGCCCAGGACGGGACGACGAGCAGGCAGCTGCGCCGGTCGGGGTTCCAGCAGCCGCAGTTGACGTACTCGGCGTCCGGGTGCTCGCCGGTCTCGTCGTCGAAGCCGTTGGTCCACCAGCCGTCGCCCCCGCACTGGGGGCACCGCCGATGGGGGGTGTCGATCAGCCAGAGTTCGAGCCGGGGCAGGGTGTAGCAGGTCAGGCGCAGGGCCATGCGAGTCTCCCCAGGTCAGCGGTTGCGGTTGGTGACGTTGACGCTCACGTTCACGGCGCCCCCGCCGCCGCGGCTGCCCCCGCCGCTGTTCTTGAGCAGGTAGAGGACGCCGAGGGCGGCGACGAGCAGGCCGAGCCCGGTGGTGGCGGCGGCGAGGGTCTGGAGCAGGAAGCCGAGTCCGAGTCCTCCGGTGCCGATGCCGATGCCGCCGGCGAGCAGGCGGGCGGGCCACACGTCCCGGGCCGGAACGGCGACCGGCGCCGGGAGCGGGGCGGGGGCCACCGGGGCGGGCAGGTAGGTGAGCCCGGGGTGGTGGATCGGCGCGGGGAGCGGGGTGGGCGGGTGGTAGAGGGCGAGGGGCGCGGGGGCGGGCTGGTGGGCGTAGTAGGGGGTGCCGTCCGGGGTGTAGAGCACCGTGGGGACGGCGGGCTGCGGGGCGGTGTGGTCCACGGTGCGTCTCCCGTCAGGAGGTGTCAGGGCAGGCGTCAGAGCGGGGTGTCAGACGGTGTCAAGGGCCGTCTGACACCCCGTCTGCCTAGGGGAATGGGTGTCAGGGGGTGTCAGGTGTCAGGGGGTGTCAGACCAGCGCCGGGGTGGGGACGATCCGGTACCGGCCGCCCTTCGCGGTGGCCACGAGACGGCCTTCGTCCACGAGTCGGCGGAACTCCCCGGAGACCCACGGGCGGGAGCGGCCGAACTGGGCGGCCTGCTGCATGACGTCCTTGGGGCCGATCACCATCACGCCGGCCTGCTCGAAGGCGGCCACGATGGCGTCCATGGCGGCCCGGGCCTCTTCGGGGGTGAAGTCCGGGGCGGTCGACTCGGGGCCGAAGGCGATGCCGGCCATGCTGTCGGGGACCGGGGGGAGTTCGGCCTGCGGGTCCAGGTCGGCGTCCTCCGGGTCCACCCGCCCGTCGACGTCGTCACTGCCGTCGTTGTCCGGGGTGGCGTACACGCTGTCCTCGTCCTCGTCGGTGGCGCCCTGGTGGCGGTCGGTGTAGGCCTTGCCGGCGGTGGCGGCGGCGGCCTTCGCGGTGACGGGGTCGACCTTGGCGCCGTTGCGCACCGACCAGGCGGCGAGCTGCTCCATGACGCGGGCGGCCTTGCCGGTGAAGCGGAAGGTGCGGCCGGGGGAGCTGTAGCGCTGCTCTTCGACGCCGGGGGTGACGAGGTAGCAGTAGCCGGGGCGGCGGTTGGCCCAGGCACCGGGGCGGGCGCCGGCGTCCAGGACCGGGCCGGGCAGGGCCATGCCCTCGTCCCGGGCGTCCAGACCGAACGCGAGCGCGCTGGGCAGGCTGGCCCGGGTGCTGGTGGACATCTGGTCGTGACTGGGCCGCTGGAGGCTGATGACCAGCGCGATCCCGGCGGAGCGGGCTTCCTGGGCGGCGCCGGTGAACGCGTCCTCCCCCATGAACCGCAGGGTGTTCGCCGCTTCCTCGTACCAGGCGACCAGGAACGGCATCCCGGGGCAGCCGCAGGCGCGGCCCTTCTGGCAGGAGTGCGCCGGATCGGACTGCTGCTCGGCGGCGGCCGGCGTCCACTGGCGGTAGCCGTGGGCGCCGAGCCAGCGGGTACGGGCGGGGATGGCGGCCTGCATGGCGGTGACCATGGTCTCGGTCGGGGCGCCGCCTTCGACGGCCCAGTCCAGGCCGGGCCGCAGCGGGCCGAAGTCCTGGAAGGCCTTGGGGTCAGACAGCCAGACGATGACGTCCCGGCGGCCCATGATCTCGGTCAGGACGTTCAGCGCGCCGTCGCCCTTGCCGGAGCCGGACATGCCGCAGATCAGCAGGTGGGTGCTGTTGCGGCCGGCCTCCGGGTCGCCGGGCAGCCACAGCATGAGCGGGGAGCCGTCGTCGTAGCGGCCGATGACCAGCGGCTCGGCGATCGACCCACCCACGTTGGTGGGCATCTCCCACTCGACCACCTCGGCGAGCATGTCGCGGGGCACCACGACCAGCTCACCGCGCCGGGCGGAGTCGGGGTCGGGCAGGTAGCGCACGGCGGTCGGGGCGACGTCCAGGCCCGACGCGATGTTCGGCAGCGCCCGGGTGACGTCCTCGTTGGTCATCTCCCCAGCGGGGAGGGTGAGTTCGGCGGTGACGCGGTTCGGTTCGACTTCGGCCTTGCGGATCTTCGCTCCGGCGAGCTTGACCTTCTCCAGCAGCGAGCCGTCGGCGTTGTCGGCGGCCTGGACGGCGTCGGGGTTGCGGCGCATGACCTGGCGGATGTTCCAGGACAGGGCCACGACCGGGCCGCCCATCAGGAAGGCGTCCGGCAGCGGCCCGGCCGTCGGCCCGGCGAGCGCGGCCCCGGTCACCCACGCCGAAGCCGCGGCCACCGTCACGGCCGAGTGCAGACGCCGCTGCGGGCCCGTGCGCTTGCCCGCCCACCAGGTCATGCCAGTCAGGGCGACGGAGCCCAGGGTGAGACCGACGCCGGCCGCCGCCGAGCCCTGCCACTCCAGGGACCCGGCGGACCCGGCGATCCCGACCATGCCGGTCAGGATCCACGGCGGCGTGTAGGGCTTAGCCCGGTGCGCCAGCCACGCGGCGATGCCCCGCCCCGTGCTGGCCCCTTCCAGGTTCTCCCGGTGCTGCTGGTCAGGGTCGACGTCCTTCTTCGACATGGCGGGCTTCCTCTCAGAACTGGAACGGGCGCCGCTGCTGCTGCGCGGGGCGGGGGGTCATGACGTCGGCGTACTCGCGCTGGAAGGCCGCCCAGGCGCCGGCCGCGTCCTTGGCCGCGTCGGCCAGGGCGTCGGCGGCCTTGGAGACCTTCTTGGCGACGGCGCGGGCGCGCATCTTCGCCCGGAACCCGTGGTCGCCCGGGACGGGCGGGGCCTGCTCCAGCGCGGCCTTGAGGATCTCGGCCCCCACCTCCACCTCGATCGCGGAGTAGGCGGCGAACGCGCGCAGCGCCTCGCAGTAGGAGCGCACGTCGGCGGCCGAGTAGAACGCGGGCTCCGGCAGGACCAGGGGCGAGGTGCGGTCCACGCCGGTGCCGGGGTTCGCAGCGGCGCCCGGCCGCGGGGCGCCGCCACCGCCACCGTTGGTGGTCTTGTTGAGGTTGATGCTGATCCCGGGGGCGAACGTCGCCCCGGAGCCGAAGCCGTTGCGGTTGTTGTTGCCGCCGGCGTTGTTCGCGCCGCTGTTCGGCGACGTGGTGTTCACGCTCATTGCGGTGCCTCCCCTGCGGGCCGGGACTGTCCCGGCTCCCCGCCCCCGCCCGACCCCAGATGGGCCGGGCGAGGACAGGCAGCCGTCAGCCGCGGGCCGGGGTGACGGCGTCGCCGTCGGCGGTGCGCTCGTGCACGGGCTTGTCGAGGTCGCGGTGCACGAGGTCGACGGGGATGCCGGTCTTGGACAGGCGCCGGGCCAGGGCCATGGCGACGGTCGCGGCGCGGTGGCGGCCGCCCGCGCAGCCGACCGCGATGGTCAGCGGCGCCTCGGCCGGCCCGGCCTCGTAGGCGTCGGCCAGCAGCGCGGTCGCGACGATCAGCTCCCGGATACCCGGGGTCGTCAGGACCGCCCCGCGGACCGGCAGGTCGTTCGCCGTGAGGTCGCGCAGGGTCGGGTCGACGTGCGGGTCACGGAAGTGGCGGCGCAGGTCGAGGGTCAGGTGCGCCTCGGGCGGGGCGCCGTGCAGGTAGCCGAACGAGGTGACGGTGATCTCGGTGACAGCCATGTCCGGGCCCCTCAGCGCTGGTTCTTGCGGCCGGAGATGGTGCGGGCGGTGACGTCGAGGCGACCGGCGCCGGTCAGGCCGATGTCGCCGGAGACCGTGCGCACGGACACGCTGCCGGTGGCGCGGGTGCCGGCGGTGAGTCGGACGTCGCCGGAGACGGTGGTGACGGTGGCGGTGTGGCCCTCGTGGACGGCGATGTGCACGTCTCCGGAGGTGGTGCGGATCTCGGCGTCGGTGCCGGTGCGCTGGGCGGTGACGTCGCCGGAGATCGTGGTGGCCGACAGGATGTCCACGGAGTCCAGGTGCACGTCGCCGGAGGTGGAGGTGACGGACACGACGCCCAGGTGGCCGGTGGCGTCGAGGTCGGCGGAGACCGTCTTGAGCGCGATGCCGAGAGCGGCGGCCGGCAGGAGCACGATGGCGGTGACCGGGCTGGCGCCGATGTGGTGGACACTGCCGCCGGTGACGATCCGGCCGTTGATGATCGTCATTCCGGTGACGTTGCCGGTGACGGTCCCGAAGGACTGGATCACGGTGTTGCCGCGGCCGCCGACGAGGGCGAGGCCGGTGTCGACGTGCGGGACGTCGATGCTCACGGTGTTGCGGCCCTCCGACATCCGGGCCCGGTTGACGGCGTCGGCGGCGGGGCCGTGGTCGTCGTCGGTGGTGAGGTGGACGGTGATGGCCGTGGCGGCGGGGTCGACGAAGACGCGCACCCGGCCGGTGGGCAGGTCAAGGGCGAGCCTGTCGGCGTGGGTGGCGCGGAAGGTGCGAGCAGTGCTCATAGCAGGTCTCCCTGGAGTCAGGCGGCGAGCGCGGTAGCGCAGGTCAGGCAGGTGCCGAGGTGCGCGGGAAGGACGTAGCCGGCGTCCCGGCCGCAGACGGGGCAGGTGCGGCGGGCGGCGTTGGCCTTGGCCAAGGCCGCGGCCTTCGCGGGGGTCATCGGCCGCACCGGCTTGGCCCGGTCGAGCCGGTAGAGGTAGGCGACCCGGGCGCCGGTCTTGCTGCGACGGGAGCGCCACATGATCTGCGCGACGACGTCCTGTCCACCGGGACGCAGGCCCTTGGCGCGGAGCTGCCGGCGGGTGAAGAGGCCACGCGGGGCCATACGCCACGGGTAGGTCGGGGTGCCGCCGTGACGGGCGCCGGCCGGGTCCCAGTGCCGCGGGCGGCTCACCGCTCGTCGCCCGGGGCGAGGGCGTAGAAGCCGTACAGCTCGACCGGGACACCACAGTGGGCGCCGGTGGCGATCAGCCACCCGGTGGTGCCGTGGCGCTCCTGCTCAATGGCGATCGGGTCGAGGCCGAGGGCGGCCCGCCACTGCTCGAACTGGTGGAGGCCGAAGTGCAGGGCGATGTACAACCCCCACGCCCACTCGTGGGTGCCCGGGACCATCATCAACTTCACGTGGACGTCCGGGGCGGGCAGGTTCCGGTGTGCGGTGAGGATGGCCAGCAGCGCGGCGGCGGCGTTGACCTGGTCGGCGTTGGTGTCGGTGGTGGTCACGATGCCTGCTCCTCGGTGGGGTTGGTGGTCTCTTCGGTGGAGCGGACGGCGTGCAGGGCGGGGGGCTCGGTGGAGCGCAGTTCCTGGTAGCGGCTGGCGATCCATCCGGCGGACCAGCCGGTTAGATCGGCAGCCCGGCGCTGCGGGAGCCGGGCCACGACGCAGTCCTGGACCTTCAACCGGGCCTGCTCCTCGGGCAGCCGCTCCTTCACCGCGGGCTCGGCGAGGAGGTCCTTCCTCAGCCGCTCGATCTCCCGACCGGCGTCCTGCTCACGCTCGCGCTCACGGCGCTCACGCTCGCTCACCTCGCGCTCACGGCGTTCACGATCACGCCGCTCGGCGTCCTGCCGGCGCTGCCGGTCGTCGCGCTCGGCGGCGTCCCGGCGGGCCTGCTCGTCCCGCTGTTCGCGGGCCATGCGCTGCTCGTGCTCACGCTGCTCGCGGGCCGTCTGCTGCTCGCGCTCATGGCGCTCACGGTCACGCTGCTCGGCCCGGGCGAAGTCAGCCAGCCGGTCCTCGCGTTCCTGCTTCCGGCGCTCCTCCTGACGCCGCTCGCGCTCGGCCCGCTCATCGCGCTCACGGGCCGCTCGCGCGGCCAGCGCGGCGGCGATCGCCCGCCGGTAGGCGAGGGAGGTTTCCGCCGTGACGATCAGCAGCAGCGGCGCCACCGAGTGGACCGCCACCCCGACCTTGTCGCGGTCCAGGGCGGACTGACCCACGTTGAGCAGCACCGTCATGGCGCCGGTCATCCAGCGCAGCACGACCGGCCACCGGCCGCCGTCGCCGTCCAGGCGGGCGAGCGTGCTGTCCATCCGGACCACGATCACTACCGCCGCGTCCACGACCAGCGGCAGGATCGGAGCCGTCCACCCCCAGTCCTTCGGGGTGTGGTGGGACATGAGCGGGGTCACCGTGAGCACGCTGTAGAGGACCGCGCCCAGCGTGATCGTCCACGTGCCCACGGCCAAGGCCTTCTCGGCCGAGCGGATCTGTTCCTGACTCATCGGCACCTTCACGACGACCACCGCCCGGGGAGCGGAGAGGGCACCGTGAGCGGGCCGTGAGCGGACGTGAGCATCGTGAGCGCGGGCCCGGCCGTCACGCGGCACCCCCGAGGGCGCGGCGCGTACGGGCGGCGGCGCGGAGGCGGCGCTGGTGCAGCGCGTCCCGCTCGGCGGCGGTCAGCCCGCCGAGGATGCCGTGCTTCTCGTGGCGCTGGAGCGCGCCGTCGAGGCAGAGCAGCCGGACCGGGCAGCCGGCGCAGAGCATCTTGGCGCGCCGCTCGGCCCACCAGGCCGCCGCGGTCGCCTCCTCCGTGATCTCGGTGTCCTCGTCGGGCTCCGGGTGGAACAGGTCGGGGTCGGCGCCGGCGCAGGCGGCACCGGGCAGGGCGCCGTTCGGGTTCGGCCGGTACTCGGCGAGCCGGGTGGCCAGCGGGAGGGCGGTCCGGTGCGGGGCGCGGGTGCCGGTGAGGTACAGGCGGCGGATCATCAGGCGGCCGCCTTCCAGGTCAGCACCCAGCGGCGCTCGGCGGTGCGCATCAGGGCGGACGCGAACCGGGCCGCCGGGGCGGGCAGGTCCCGGAGGATCTCCCGCGCGGCGTCGAGGCGGGCCAGCCGGTCCTCGGTGGAGGTGTCGGTGGTGCCGTCGAACAGCTCGGTGTCGACGCCGAAGCCGAAGTCGGTGCCGGTGCCGAAGGCCAGTTCCGCGAATTCCTCGGGGGTCGCGGCCTTGTGGCCTGCAACAATGAGTTTCATGGGTTCACCTCGTCCAATCGGGGGGTGAGCCCGCAGGGCCGCCGCGCCTACCTTGGCCGGGAGCGCGGCGGCCCGCCTTACGCGGGCCCAGCCACTCGTCGAGTCACGAGCAGCCGCGGAACCCGACGCGAACCGCCGCCGCGAGAGCGGCCGGCGCGCGCCGGGAACCGTGATCGCTGGTGAAGCGATCGGAAGCGGTGAGCCCCGCCCGCTGTCAGCGGCGGGGCTGGATACAGATCTGGGGCATGCCCATGGGGCTCCTCAGGTCAAAGCCCCTGATGGGGCTGCTTGTTGGGGTTGCCCGTCCTACGGGCATCAGGTCTCTCGGGCCTGGTCCGGCGCCTCTCTCTGCTCAGCACCAGCAGGGCGGCGCACCCCAGGACGGGGTGCTGCGTGGCTCGCTGCCGCCGGCGACATCACCCGGTCGCCGCGGGGACGGTCTTCTCATATCCGCCACGTGCGTTGGGACTCCGCTGCATCTCCCCACGCCCCCGAAGGAGCGGCATGCCACTGCGTAGGGGGAGAGCACGTGTCGCGGTGGTTCAACTCCCCGGCGGGCCTGAGCCCCCTAGGTGCCTTCCGCGACCGCTGCCCTCGCGTCGGTCCCGCACGATCGTGTCTTTAGTTTTCAAGGAACTGCGCTTCCCTGGCCGACCCTGAGGAGCCGACTTCCGGGCGCATTTGTCCAGCTCGGAGCAGCCCAAAGAAGGGCTGTCAGTTCGCCTGCCTCGCCATGCGAGA
>NZ_JBHYGR010000202.1:0-12606 GCF_042738155.1 Kitasatospora sp. NPDC059088
TGTGCACGGTGGGACACGCCCGGGGCGGGGTGGGTCGCAACTCCGGGTAGCTCAGCCACCTCCCGTCCGGGCGGCCCCGTCGGGGCCGCCCTCCACCCGAGGAAACGTCATGACCTCGTCCGCGAAGCCCCTGAACGACGCCCCCCGTCCGCGCTCCCGCTCCCGCCGCACCGCGACCGCGATCGGCTCGGCCGTCGCACTGGTCGCCGCCTCGGCCGGGCTGTGGGCCGCCACCGCCAGCACCGCGCAGGCCGCCGGGCTGCCCACGCCCGACCACATCGTGGTCGTGGTGATGGAGAACCACGCCTACAGCCAGGTCATCGGCAGCAGCAGCGCCCCCTACCTCAACAACACCCTCAAGGCGGGCGGCGCCAACCTCACCCAGTCCTTCGCCATCACCCACCCCAGCGAGCCGAACTACTACGCGCTGTTCTCCGGCTCCACCCAGGGCCGGGTCGACGACAGCTGCGTGACGGTCGGCGGCTTCCAGGCCCCGAACCTGGCCTCCGAGGTGCTCGCCGCCGGGAAGACCTGGGCGAGCTACAACGAGACCCTGCCCAGCCAGGGCAGCACGGTGTGCAGCAGCGGCAAGTACGCGCAGAAGCACAACCCCTGGTTCGGCTTCGGCAACGTCCCGCTCAGCAGCGCCAAGACCTTCGCCCAGTTCCCGACCGACTACACGACGCTGCCCAACGTGTCGTTCGTGATCCCGAACCTGTGCAGCGACATGCACGACTGCTCGGTCGGCACCGGCGACACCTGGATCAAGAACAACCTCGGCGCGTACGCCGCCTGGGCGCAGAGCCACAACAGCCTGCTCGTCGTCACCTTCGACGAGGACAACAGCCTGTCCGGCAACCGGATCCCGACCCTGGTCTACGGCGCCCACGTGACGCCGGGCAGCAGCAGCTCCACCACCTACAACCACTACAACGTGCTGCGCACCTTGGAGGACCTCTCCGGGGCGAGCGGCCACGCGGGCAACGCGGCCGGGGTGACGGACGTCACCGGCATCTGGAACTGACCCCGCGCGCCCGAGGCGCACCCCGGACCGGCGACCGCCCCGCGGTCGCCGGTTCCGCCGCTCCCGCCGCCGGTGGCGGGGCCGGGCGTCCGGCTGGTATCGATAGGGGCGTGCGATTCGAACAGGTGCCGATGCCGGACCAGGTGGGGGAGCGACCCCGGGACGCCCGCGGGTACCCGGTGCCGGCGATCACGCCGTGGCAGGACGGGCAGCCCCAGTTCGCGCTGACCGACCACGGGCGCAGCGCCGACTGCGCGCTGGAGCGCCGCTGTTCGGTGTGCGGCGCCGTCATGCCGCGCGGTCCGGTCTGGCGGGTGGTCGGTCCGGCGGAGAGCGCCGCGATGGCGGCGGCGCTCGGGGCCGGGCGCCCGTACCGCAACCTGGCGCCGACCATGGAGGGCCCGGGGCACCGCGCCTGCATGCTGTACGCGTCGATGGTGTGCCCGTACCTGGCCCGGCCCAACGCCCGTCGGCGGGTGAGTGCCGAGGGCGCGGGGGAGGGGCTGACCGCCGCCGCCGTGCGCGGTGCGGCGCGCGGCGGGACGGGGGCGGTGGTCGGGTTCGGCGACTACGAGTACGCGGTCACCGAGGAGCGGGTGCTGTTCCGCTTCCTCGACCTGGTCGAGTTCCTGCCGCACGAGTCGGCCGACGAGCACCTCGCGGAGCTGCGCGCCGAGTTGGCGCGCCCGGCCGGGGAGACCGGGACGACCGGGGCTCAGGGCCGGTAGACCGGCAGGCCCTTGAGGGTGGAGACCTGGGCCGGGGCCGCCGAGCCGTCGGCCGGTACGGTGCTGATGCCGTCCGGGGTGCGGGCCGCGACGGTCCTGCCGTCGGGGGACCAGGCGGGCTCGGTGTAGTCCGTGGTGGCCGAGGGGGTGAGGTCCTTCTCGGCCGTCCGGTCGTGTTCGGTGGAGCGGGTGAACAGGTGGTCGTGGCCGTTCACCGAGCGGACGAAGACGATGCTGCCGGCGTCCGGGGACAGCGCGGGCTGGGAGCCCTTGCCGATGTCCCGGGTGGCCGGGCGGATGTAGTCGTCGTAGATGTACACCTCGCCGGCCGGGGTGTTGGCGTACGCGATGTCGGCCTGCTGCCCGCCCGCGTTGGCCCAGGTGTTGCCGGTCTGCGGCGGCTGCGGGGCGCCGGCCGCGTCGCCGCCCTCGGAGTTGTGCGGGGCGAGCTCCTCGACGGCGCCGCCCTTGGCGGGCACCTTCTCCAGCCGCAGCACGCCGCCCTTGTCGGCGGTGAACACGATGTTGTTGTAGCGGTCGGTCTCGTCGGGCACCGCGCCGCCGCTCGGCCCCTTGCCGGCGTGCTGCCAGGTCGGGTGGGACCAGGTCTCGCCGCCGGGGGCCTTGGCGAGGGTCGTCCTTCCGCTGCCGTCCGGGGCGGCGGTCAGCAGGTTGCCGTCGCCGTCGACGAAGACGACCTTCTTGCCGTCGGGGGACCACGCGAGGTCGCGCACCACCGTGCCGAAGTCGACGGTGGTGCCGTTCATCGCGACCGTCCGGGTGCCCGTGCTGATGGTCAGGTGGTTGGCCGCGGAGGTGCCGTTGACCTCCTTGCCGCCCGGTGCCGGGCTGCCGGAGTGCGATCCGCCGCCCGGCGCCGCCGTGACCGGGGCGCCGGTGGCGGCGGTCGAGCCGGAGTCGCCGTTCTCGGGGCCGCAGGCGGAGAGCAGGACCGCGCCCGCGGTCGTCATCAGGGCGATGGCGGCGGCGGTGCCGAATCTGTTGCGCACGGACATCTCTTGGTCCCCCTCGGTGGTGCCTGTCGCTTCCGACAAGGAGGTTCCCAGTCCGAGGTCCGCGGCCGGTGCGGGCTCCGTCACAGCCTTGGAACAGTGCGGACGAAGCCGTCCGACGCCACGTCAACCGCCGCTGCCCACCCGGTCGGGAGCGCTCAGAGGCCCAGCTCGGTGAGGCCCGGGTGGTCGTCCGGCCGGGGGCCGGCCGGCCAGTGCAGGAGCCGCTCCCCGGGGGCGATCGGCAGGTCGTTGATGCAGGCGAGCCGGCGGGCCATCAGGCCGTTCGCGTCGAACTCCCAGTTCTCGTTGCCGTACGAGCGGTACCACTGCCCGGCGTCGTCGTGCCACTCGTAGGCGAAGCGGACGGCGATCCGGTCGCCGTCGTGCGCCCACAGCTCCTTGACCAGGCGGTAGTCGAGTTCGCGCTGCCACTTGCGGGTGAGGAAGGCGGCGATCTGCTCGCGGCCGGTGAGGAACTCGGCCCGGTTCCGCCAGCGGCTGTCGGGTGTGTAGGCGAGGGCCACGCGCTGCGGGTCGCGGGTGTTCCAGGCGTCCTCGGCGGCGCGGACCTTGCGGTGGGCGGACTCCTCGGTGAAGGGGGGAACGGGAGGGCGCTGTTCGGTCACGGGATTCT
This sequence comes from Kitasatospora sp. NPDC059088, assembly GCF_042738155.1. Classification (NCBI taxonomy): domain Bacteria; kingdom Bacillati; phylum Actinomycetota; class Actinomycetes; order Kitasatosporales; family Streptomycetaceae; genus Kitasatospora; species Kitasatospora sp. NPDC059088. The sequence goes on from NZ_JBHYGR010000202.1 coordinate 3,403, forward strand.
CCTCGGGAACGGGCATTCCGCCGGTGAGAACGATCGTTCTCAGGTCAGTCGCTACCCTAGGAGAATCATCGTTCTCGCGCAAAGGTCACGGCAGATGGAACAGGTGGACCCGCGGACCCGGATCCTCGACGCGGCCGAGGAGCTGTTCTACGGGCGGGGCGTCCAGGCGGTCGGGATGGATGCCGTCCGGGCCGCCTCCGGGCTGACCATGCGCCGCGTCTACCAGCTCTACCCGTCCAAGGACGAGCTGGTCGAGGCCTACCTGCGGCGGCGCGACGCGCGGTGGCGGGCGAGCCTGGCCGTCCACGTCTCCCGGGCCGGCGGCACGCCCCGGGACCAGGTGCTCGCGGTCTTCGACTGGCTCGGCCGGTGGTTCGCCGAGCCCGGGTTCCGCGGCTGCGCCTTCGTGAACTCCTTCGGCGAGCTGGGCGCCACCAGCCCCGCCGTCGCGGCCGCCGCCCGGCACCACAAGGCGGAGTTCGCCGGCTACCTGGCCGGCCTGGTCGACGCCGTCGGCGCCCCGCCCGCCACCGCGGCCCAGCTCGCCCTGCTGGCCGAGGGCGCGATCACCGTGGCCGCCGTGCACGGGGACCCGGAGGCCGCCGCAGAGGCCCGGGCGGCCGCCGCCCTCCTGCTGGACGCCGCGGTACGCGCACGGAACTGAACGCGGTGGCCGCCCTGGGGCCGGGGTCCGGGCCCACACTCCCGGACCCCGGACCCCGGAGCCCGGACCCCGGGTCGGTGGGTGGGGGCGGCTCAGCCGATGGTGTAGCCGGAGCCGTAGGCGGTGATGGTGAACGGGCCGTCCAGGTCGTAGTTGCCGGTGGCGGCGATCCGCCGCAGGCACTCGACCCGGTCGACGGACTTGCGCCATTCCTCGGCGGTCGAGGAGTTGGCCGGGTTGTTCAGGTCGTCGATCCGGACGTCGAAGAAGGCGTCCAGCCAGGCGCGCTCGCCGGCGGCCGAGGGCGCACCGGCCTTGGCCGTGGTCCGGCCGATCAGCGCGGGCAGGGCGTCGTACTCACCGCCGTTGCCGTGCTGGATGGAGGCGTCGTAGAGCTCGGCGCGGGCCAGCGCGGTGGTGAGGCCGAGCCGGTCGGCCTGGTCCATGGCCGGGGTGAAGTAGCGCTGGTCGACCTGGTCGTCCTGGACCTGCCGGAAGGCCGGGTCCTGGGCGGCCTGCTGCCAGGCGGCGATGTAGTCGGCCTCGGGCAGGCCGCCGGTGTCGCCGCTGCCGGCGGCGGCCAGGCGCTCCAGTTCGGGAATGAAGCGGGCGAGCGGGTTGTCGGGGGCGACGGCGGTGTAGGCGCGGACCACCTTGAGGGCGTCGCCGTCGTTGGTGGTGAACCCGGCCCGGCCCGCGGTGACGCCGCGGCCGTCGTTGATGTTCTCCGCGTAGCCGTACTGGATGGTGGTGGTGCTGTTCTCGAAGACGCTGACCAGCTGGTCGGCGCGGCGGCGCTGGTCGGGGGTGAGCCCGCCGGCGGTCACCCGGGGGGTGGTGCCCGCCTGCCGGGCGGCGGCCGCCGGGGTGGCGGGCTGCTCCGGTGCGGCCTGGGCCGGGTCCACGGCCCAGGCGCCGCAGGCGGCGGTGGACAGGAGGAAGGCGGCGAGTGTCGTCCCGGTGGTCACGGTCCGGGTGGTGTTCCTGGTGCTCCTGCGGGAGGTGCTGCGGTCCATGGGGAAGTCGTCCTCTCGGTGGGGGAAGAGGTCGTGCTCGTTGCTCGGATCCGGCGATTCGTTGTTAGGAAACCTTCCTAACGATTGGCATTGAACCACCAGCCGGTGCCCACGCCAAGCCGTCGGGCGGGGTGGAATGCGGTGCGGGTACGCCCCTTGCGCCCCACGCGTCCCTCGTTTATCGCCCGTTGATCGCCGCCGCCTAGCGTCGGGGGCATGGACGACAGGACGGCCGAGCGGCCGAGGGTGGCGCCCGAGGGGCGGATGACCGAGCAGGACGCCGAGCGGTTCCGGCAGTTGCTGGCCGGGTTGGAGAACTCGCTGGCGGCGGACCGGGAGGTGGCGGGGCGTGAGGCCTGAGGCCGCCGAGCCGCGCGGCCCGGTGGCGGTGCTGCCGCTCTGGCGGCGCGCGGAGGAGTGCCGGGACGCGAACCGGCCCGGGGTGCTGCGGGGGCACCCCGGGCCGGTGGCGTCGGATCAGCCGGAATCGGAACCGGCACTGGAGGCGGAGGCGAAGGCGGAGGAGGTGCCGGTGCCGGAGGCGAACTGAGCGACCGTCAGCAGTCGCACCCGCAGTCGCAGCCGTCGCAGCCGCAGGAATCGCAGCAGTCGCACCCGCACTTGCCGCACTCGCAGCAGCTGGGGTCGCAGCAGTCGCAGGCGTCGCAGCAGTCGTGCCGCTCACAGAAGCCCTTGCGGCGCTCCCGGCTGAACGGGTCGTCGTGCTCGCAGCAGAGCAACTGGCAGGAGCAGGCCATCAGGGCCCACACCGCGCACCCGGCGAGCAGGTTGCGCGGGTGCGGCGGCTTCCCGCCGATCGGCGGGCCGAAGCCCGGGCCCTGGGGCACCCACGGGGGAACGGGCGCCTGCCCGGGCGGGGTCTGACGCGGCGGCGCGTCCTGCGGGTGTTCGGCGCCGGTGCGCTCGGCGGTGGCGTGCTCAGCGGTGGCGTGCTCGGAACCGGCGTGTCCGGCGCCGGCCGGCCCGCGTCGGCAGTTCGCCGCGTGCCCGGCCCGGCCGAAGACCCGGTCCACCGCGGTCTCCGTCTCGTGGGCGAGCAGGACGTGCACCAGCGCCCGGTCGGTGAGCTCGACCTCCCGCAGCGCGAGCCGGATGCCGTGCACGGCGTCCCGGCAGAGCCGTTCGGCCTCGGCGCGGTCGGTGCCGGTGGCGGTCAGCGGGTTCCAGGCGCCCGAGGCGGTGTCGGCCGCCTGGTCCTCGGCGGCGTCCAGCAGGTGGGCGAGCCGCCCGAACAGCCGCCCGGCCTCGGCGAGCGGGGCGGCGTTGCCGGGCCGCCCGGCGATCACGGCGGTGTGCGCGAAGGCGGCCGAGGTGGCGGTCTCGGTGGGTTCGGTGACCAGCAGCACGGAGCCGCCGGGCCGCAGCGAGCGCTCCAACTCGCCCTGCCGGGAGGCGGCGTCGAGCAGCACGGCGGTGTCGAAGCCGATCGTGGAGGCGCTGCCCGCGCTCTGCCGGTCCCAGCGCCTGGTCACCGCGCGGGCCCCGGCGGCGACCGGGCGGCGGGCGAACACGCCGTCCCGGTCCTCGACGTGGTCGCGGAGCTTCACCGAGGCGAGCGTGAGCGAGACGGCGGCCGCCAGCCGGGCGCCCTCGCCCTTGGCGACGGAGGCCGTGCGCATGCCGCGCAGCGGGCAGGGCCCGGCGGTGCGGCGCCAGTTGGTGTCAGTCGGGGCGGCCTGGGCCTCGACCAGGACGGAGATGATCAGGCCGTCGTAGTTGGTGGCGGTCCGGGCGAGCTGCCCGTGGTCGTCCCGCAGGGCGAGGCAGAGCCCGCACAGGTGCGCCATCCAGGAGGTGCGGAGGCCTTCGGACAGCCGGTGGCTGCACGGTCTGATGATGCCGAACACGATCGTTGCTCCCCCTCGCCGGTGGGCCGCGGAAGGGCCCCTCGGGCCGCTGACCGGCCCCTTTGTCGGCGGACATCATATGATCACCGGCTCGACATCGGCCGACGGGCGACCGAACCGAGGCCGCCCCGAGACCGAGCCGCCGTCAGACCTCCACAGTTCCCGGAGAACTCCCGGGAAGCTGATCCCGTATCCGGGATAGCATCACGGATATGGGAATCGACACCGCCGCCGACGAACGGCTGGCACAACGGCTCGCCGAGTTGCGGGTCGAACGCGGCTGGACGCTGGAGGAGTTGGCGCAACTGGCCGACGTCAGCCGGTCCACCCTCTCCCGGGTGGAGCGGGCCGAGGTCAGCCCGACCGCCGCCCTGCTCGGGCGACTGTGCACCGTGTACGGGCGGACCATGTCCCGGCTGCTCGCCGAGGTGGAGTCCGGCCCCGCCCGGCTGGTCCGGGCCGGGGAACAGCAGCTCTGGCGCGACGAGGCCACCGGCTTCGTCCGCCGCTCGGTCTCCCCGCCGCACGGCTCGCTGCACGCCGAGATCATCGAGGGCCGGCTCCCGGCCGGCGCCGACATCGCCTACGACCGCCCCTGCCTGCCCGGACTGGAACACCACCTCTGGCTGTTCGAGGGGCGGTTGGAGCTCACCCTGGACGGCGAGGCCGAACTGCTCGGCCCCGGCGACTGCCTGCGCTACGGCTCCGGCAGCATGCGCTTCCGCAGCCTCGGCCCCGGCGAGGCCCGCTACGCCCTGGTGGTGGTCGAGTCATGAGCACCACCACCGGCCCGATACCGGAGCGGGCGGGCAAGCTGCGCTTCGACGCCGCGGGGCGCCGCGTCCTGCTGGTCTGCGTCGCGGGCGGCTTCACCACCCTGATCGACCAGTCCGTCCTGAACACCTCCATCCCCGCCCTGCGCGAGGCCCTGCACGCCCAGCCCGCCCACCTGCAGTGGATCGTCGCCGGGTTCTCGCTCGCCTTCGGCCTCGCGCTGATCCCCGGCGGACGCCTCGGGGACGTCAAGGGCCGCAAGTGGTTCTTCGTCACCGGCCTGGCCCTGTTCACCGCGGTCAGCCTGGTCTCCGCGACCGCCACCGCCCCGGAGGTGCTGATCGCCGCCCGACTGCTCCAGGGCGTCGGCGCCGGACTGGTCAACTCCCAGATGATCGGCACCCTCCAGGACGTCTTCGACGGCCAACTGCGCGCCCGTGCCCTCGGGATGTACGCCGTCACCGGCAGCCTGGCCTTCGCCCTCGGCCCGCCGGTCGGCGGCCTGGTCCTGGCGGCGGCCGGCCCCGAACTCGGCTGGCGGCTGACCTTCCTGCTCAACGTCCCGTTCGGCCTGGCGACCCTGCTGCTGGCCGTCCGGCACCTGCCCGCGCCCCGCCCGGCGACCCGGCACGCCGACCTCGACCTGCTCGGCCTGCTGCTGGTCGGCGCGCTCACCCTCGTCCTGATGCTGCCCTTCGTCCAACCGCCCGGCTGGGCCGGCTGGCTGGCCTTCGGGGCCGGCGCCCTGGCCCTGCTCGGCGCACTGGTCGGCTGGCAGCGCCGCTACGCCCGGACCGGCGGGAACCCGCTGATCCACCCCGCCCTCAGCCGCTCCGCCCCGTACGCGCTCGGCACGGCCACCGCGATGGCCCAGTTCGGCTCCTCGCTGGCCGCCTCGCTGGTGCTCACGATGTTCCTCCAGGACGGCCTGGGGCTGTCCCCGATGGGCGCCGCCCTGGTCTCGCTGCCCTCCGCGCTGGCCATGGCGACCGCCTCCGCGCTCGCCTGGCGGGTGGTGCAGCGGCTCGGCCGGCGCACCGTCACCCTCGGGATGACCGGCTCCGCGCTCGCCATGCTGCTCAGCGGCGCCGTCGCGCACTGGGCCCCGGCCGCCGTGCTGCCCTGGCTGCTGGCCCTGCTCCAACTGCTCAGCGGCGCCTCGGTCGGCCTGATGGGCTCCACCAACCAGGCCTACGTGCTGCGCCACGCGCCCGCCGAGGCGGCCGGGGTCAGCGGGGCGATCCTGCAGATGGCGCAGCGGATCGCGGCGGCCGTCGCGGTCTCCGCACTGTCCGGGGTCTACCTGCGCGAGACGGCCGGGGGCGGCGGCCACCGCTCCGCCTACCTGGCGGCGAGCCTGGTCTGCGCGGCGGTGGCCGGACTCGCCGTACTGGCCTCCGTGTTCGCCGGCCGGGCGACCGGGCCGGAACGCACCCCCGAGGACGCCACTGCGGTGCGCCGAGGGCGAACGGCCGTCCGGTAGCAGCCGGTCGGCGCATACGGTGGGGTCCATGACGACAGTACGAACGGTGGAACTGCCCGGCGTCACGCTCGCCTACCGGGAGAGCGGACGCCCCGACGGCCCGCCGCTGGTGCTGCTGCACGCCCTCGGCGAGCGCGCCGCCGACTGGGACACGGTGCTCCCCGACCTCGCCCCCGACCACCACGTGTACGCGCTCGACCTGCGCGGCCACGGCGACAGCGGCCGCACCGACCGCTACGGCCTGGCCGAGCTGCGCGAGGACGTGCTCGCCTTCCTCGACGCGCTCGGCCTGGACCGGGTCGACCTGGTCGGCCACTCGATGGGCGGCGTGGTCGCCTACCTGCTCGCCCAGGCCGCGCCCGAGCGGATCGGCCGGCTCGTCCTGGAGGACATCGCCGCCCTGTACCCGCGCCCGTCGAGCGTGCCGCCCGAGGGCGCGGACGAACCGGCGCACTTCGACTGGGCGATGGTCCGGGCGATCAAGGCACAGATCGACACCCCCGACCCGGCCTGGCGGGAGGGACTGGCCCGGATCACCGCCCGCACCCTGGTCGTCGCCGGCGGGCCCACCAGCCACATCCCGCAGGAGCGGGTCGCCGAACTCGCCCGGCTCGTCCCGGACTGCCGCCTGGTCACCATCGAGGCCGGGCACCTGGTGCACCGTACCCGGCCCGCCGAGTACGTCGCCGCCGTGGCGCCGTTCCTGGCGCGCTGAGCGACCCCTCCCGTCGGGTCAGCCTCAGCCGAAGACGATCGCGGCCCCGCTGTCCAGGCTGGCGCGGCAGGCCCGGTACAGCTGGTGCCAGGTGAAGACCTCCGGCTCGAAGGGGTCGTCCGCAGGCAGATCGGTCAACCGGGCGGACTCCGCCGGGTCGAGCGAGCCGTCGGCCGCCAGTCGGACGCCGATGGCGGCGGCGAACCCCTGGAGTTCGGCCAGCAGGGCGGCGCTGGAGCCCACCATGGCGCCCCCGGGCACACCGGACTCCTCGGGCAGGAACAGCGGGTCCTCGTCCTCGAACTCCGCCGGTACGTAGTAGCCCTCGCAGTCGGAGTGGCAGAGCAGGTGCGAGTCCAACACGACCGTCTCGTCGTCGACCTGCTCCAGCTCCTCCTCGTACTGCTCCCGGCTCACCCCGCGCGCCCCGGTGACCGGCTCGCCCAGCCGGTGGAGCACGTACACCCGGCGCAGCCCGGACAGGTAGCTGTACGGGAAGCCCGCCGAGAAGACCGCGCCGCCACCCCCCGGCACGGCCGGCTCCCGCCAGGCCACCCCCGCAGCCTCCAGCGCCCGGTGCAGCACCTCGGCGTCGTCCCGCATCTCCGGGGAACCGAGCGTCCCCACACTGATCGACAGTCCCATGGCCGGCAATCTAGTACCGCCCTACGACAACGGAGGTCAGACCCCCTGCTCGGCCGGCAGCCGCCCGCTGCGCACCGCCGCCAGCAGCTCGGCGTGGTCGGCCTCGGTGCGGTCCGCGTAGGCGACGGCGAAGGCGGCGACCGCCTCGTCCAGTGCCTCGTTCTTGCCGCAGTACCCGGCGAGCAGGCCCGGGTCGGCGGTGTGGGCGTGCGCCCGGGCGAGCAGCGCGCCGGTGATCCGGGCGTAGTCGTCCAGCTGGCCCGGCAGCAGCGCGGCCGGGTCGACGCTGCCCTTGCGGTTGCGGAACTGCCGCACCTGGTAGGGGAGTCCGTCCACGGTCGTCCACCCGAGCAGGGTGTCGCTGACCACCTGCATGTGCTTCTGGCCGCGCACCACGCGCCGCCCCTCGTGCTCCTGCGGCCGCGGCCCCCGGCCGCCGTCCAGGTACGGCAGCAGGACGGACGGCCGGGCCTCCTTCACCTGGAGCACCAGCGGCTGGTCCCGGTGGTCGGTGAGCAGCACGACGTACGAGCGGGTGCCGACGCTGCCGGTGCCGACCACCCGGAAGGCCACGTCCTGCACCCGGTACCGGGACAGCAGGGTGCGCACCTCGGCGGGCACCGTCGCCACGTACGGGCCCAGCGCCCCGGCCACCGCCCGGGCGGTCGCGTCGGTGACCTCGGTGAGCACCGGCGGGGCGGCCGTGAAGCGCCAACCGCCGTCCGCGGTCCGGGTGGTGCTGCGGGCGGCGAACCGGGCGCTGGTGTTGCCGAGGGCCTTCGTGCCGACCTTGCGCAGCACCTCGGCGAGGTCGTGCGCCTCGGTGAAGGACACCAACTGCTTGTCCGCCACGGCGTTCCAGGCGTCCAGGGCGGGCAGCTTGGCGAGGGTGCGCATGGTGCGCCGGTAGGAGCCGGCCGCGTGCGCGGCGGCGGCCCGGGCGGTGCTCTCGCTCGCCCCGGTCTCCCGCCCGGCCAGCACCAGGCTGGTGGCCAGCCGCTTGAGGTCCCACTCCCAGGGGCCGGGCACGGTCTCGTCGAAGTCGTTGATGTCCATCACGAGTTGGCCGCGCGCGTCGCCGTACAGGCCGAAGTTCGCCGCGTGGGCGTCCCCGCACAGCTGCGCGGTGACGCCGGTCACCGGCGTGCCCGCCAGGTCGGCGGCCATCAGCCCGGCCGACCCGCGCAGGAAGGCGAACGGGGTGGCGGCCATCCGGCCCACCCGGATCGGCACCAGCCCGGGGATCCGGCCCGCGTTGGAGGCCTCGATCGCCGCCACGGCGGTGGGCCGGTCGGGCGCGGCCGCGAACTCCGCGTGCCGCTCCCGGGGGACGCGTTCCCGCAGGGCCTTGCCCTGCTCGCGGGCCCGCTGCGCCCGGCCGTCCGGGCCGGTCGCGAATCCGGGGACGCCGAACTGCCGCCGTGCCGTGCTGCTTCCGTTGTCCGCCACTGTCCCCGCCCCGCCCGCCTTGCTCGAACTCCCGCCCGTGACCTGCACGGATGGCTTGCCAGGGGGAGTGACGTCCGGGGCGGCGCGGTGGTTCCCGGGGCCGGTGGGCCCGGTGGGGCCCGCCGGGCCCCACGGTAGGGCCGGGCCCTACCGTGGGGCGGATGACAGAGCTTCGGAACGGCCTGACGGTACGACTGCCCGCCGTCGCGGCCGCGCTGGTGACGGTGGCGGCGGGCCTGGGCGTGCGCGCCGTGCTGACCGGGGAGGTGGCCAAGTACGCGGGCGACGCGCTCTACACCGTGCTGGTGTACGCCCTGGTGGTGCTGGTCGTGCCCCGGGTGCGCCCGGTGCGGGCCGCCCTGGTGGCGGCCGCGGTGAGCTGGGCGGTGGAGCTGTTCCAGGCCACCGGCCTGCCGGACGCCTGGGGGCGGCACAGCGGGCTGGTGCACCTGGTGCTCGGGTCGACCTTCAACCCGCCGGACCTGTGCTGGTACCTGGTCGGCGCGGCGGGCGCCGCCCGGCGGGGCCCGGGGGGGGCGGCCCCCCGGGGGCCGGGGGGCGCGCCCCCGGCCCGGCCGTGGTCGGTCTCC